>DOIU01000404.1 GCA_003511825.1 Gammaproteobacteria bacterium
ATCGTCGTGGGCAACGACTACCCTAACCTGGCGGCCGTTAGGGCCGCCGTCCCCAAAGGGCTGAATTGGTTCGCGCACCCCAAGATGTATCGGCTACTCGATCGCGCCGAGGCTGATCGCGTGCAGGCGCAAGCACAACGCGGCGCGCAGTGATGCATCGACCCTCTGCTGCCTCACACCCGCATTTGGCGTATTTTAGCGACAGCTACTCGGCGAGTCGTGCGCGCTTTATCTCGGCCGCTACCGACGTGGGCGCCACACTCGACGCTTGGCCGCACCCGCTCGGCACCGCCCAAGCCCCGTTGGAAATCACCACGGCCTACTGGGGCCCCAAGCCGGCCAGACGCGTCATCATCATCGTCAGCGGCACGCACGGGGTTGAAGGCTATGTCGGCGCCGCGTGCCAGACGGCCTTATTAGCGCGCGGCGAAACACCCAAGGACTGCGCATTCCTGTTCGTCCATGCCTTGAATCCCTGGGGTTTTGCCCACAACCAGCGCGGCAATGAACACAACGTCGACCTCAACCGCAACTTTCTCGACTTCTCTGCCCCACCGCCAGACAACCCCGACTACGCTCGCTACCGGCCGTATCTCTTACCCAACGCATGGCAAGGATTTGCCCGGATACGCGCAGACGCGATGTTGTATAAAGAACTCATGCTCGGCCGGCGCAAGCAACTGCAAGCCGCGATCACGCGCGGGCAATACGCCTTTGCGGACGAGTTGTTTTACGGCGGGCAAGACGCAGCTTGGAGCCATCAGGCATGGCGGGAAATCATCGCCCCCTTTGATGCCCTGCCCCACTCGGTGATAGACCTGCATACGGGTTTGGGTGCGTGGGGGCAAGCGCAGCTACTGAGCAGCCTTGGCCAAGACACACCCGCATTCAGACACATGCAAGCAAAGCTGCCTTGCCAACTGATCAGCACCACGCATCACGATACGTCCATCCCCCAGGCCAGCGGCGCACTGATTGATACGCTTGCTGACGACAGCCAATCGCTGGTCTTGGAGTTGGGTACCTATACGCCGACGAAAGTCCTGAATGCCCTGAGAAAAAACCGTATCGCAGCCCGAACCGGCGATGCAGTGAGCACGCTCAAACCCGTGTTTTGTCCGGATGCGCCGCCATGGCGCATTGCTGTCATCCGCCAATTTCTATCGATTGTCGACAGCTATGTCTCACTGTGGCTAGCGCCCAAGTGACCTAACAACTGATTACGATTATCCGCGACAACGTCATGCTGGTCGCGCATCGTAACCACGGCACATCTCTTAACGATCTATTTGCCGCACGCTGACCGCCAACACGCTGAAGTCAAACGGGTTTCGGCTGGGCAGCATCAGCAACAACAGCGAGATACCGACGGGCACTAGTGAGGCTAGCAGGAAAGACTCCAGCAAATAAGGGGCAGGCTCTCCCGGCAACGGGAAGAGGAACAAGCCGCAAATCAGGCCACCGAGAATACTCAACACCGCGTTATAGCTCTGGTAGCGGGCGTTATAAAAGCCGAAGAACACCGGAAACGCGGCTGCACAGCAGAGTAAATCCGCCAATAAAAACAGATACAAAATGCTAAAACCCTGCGACGCCACCAGCAATACCGGCACAGACATCAGCACAATTAACCAGCGGGACATCTTCAGCAGCCGTTGACCGTCCACATGCGGCAAGAGCCGGTGTAAATCCACCACCAGGATACTGTTTAAACCGCTGACGCTGGAATCGGCACTGCTCATAATCAGCGCCAGGCCAAACGGCAGCAAGCCAATGACAAACCAATAGGGCACGCTGTCCATCAAGACGGTGAATAAGGCCACCGACCCCTCACCGGGCAACTCCAAACCGACAAACGCCAGACCGAACAGCCCCAACACCAGAATGATCGGGAAACTCAATACACCGCTGAGAATAAACGCGTTGCGAATGACTTTATCGTCGCGGGCTGCAAAGACCCGTTGCCAGGTACCCTGGTAAAAAAGGCCGGTCAACACCACGGCGATAAAGAAGGTTAAGCCCGTCTTCAATCCATTGATATCAAAAGGGTCGAGCAGATGCGGGGCTTTTTCTTGCAAACCTGCCAGTGCTGGCGCAATGCCGCCCGTCGCCATCCAGCCAAAGCCGATAATCAACGCGAGGAAAGGCAGAATCACCAGCATTTGAATACGGTCAGTGAATATGGTGACTCGCAAACCGCCGTAGAGGGTGTACAACAAGGTCGACAGCATCACGATACAAGCCGTGGCCCACAGCGGCACTGGCGCGATCAAGGCCACCATCTTGGCAATCCCTGTCAGCCCGGCAGTTAAGCCAATGAACAGATAAAACAGCATGATCGCCAGCACAAAGGCATAAACGCCACGGCCATAGCGACTGTAGACAAACTCCGTCAGGGTATGGCCCTCGGGCATCAGTTCTCGGATGCGAGCACCCAATGGAATCATGATTAACCGCGGTGCCAACACGCCCAGCGCATAGCCGATCACCGCGCCGATACCGCCCCAGGTGGCTGACTCCGCAGGGCCGAACAGAATCCATGTCCCCATCGTGGTTGCCAGCAGCGTCAGCAGCGTGGCATTGCTGTTTTGGCTGTTGCGGGCCACCAGAAAGTCGTCGAGCTTATCTTGATGGCGGCGGGCATAGATCAGCCCCGACAGGGCAAACAGCGCCGCAAAAACGCTGAGCCATAGCAGTGCGGAGGTGGTATCCAGCATCGTATCCTCCTCGCCCGTGAAGGCATAGTAGCGGGGGACGTAGCGGCAGGAGACACCTGAATCTGTGGACTCACAGATAACGAGACGTCCTTCCCTGCGCCAGCATTACCCGGATCAGGTGCAAAGGGTTACTGCACGCGGTGCAGAGTCTCAGCCACTCAGTCGGCTCCCCTAGGATGCGTGCAACGGTATGTAGACACGCGTCACTTGTCAAGCCCTGTGCGCAGGGGATGCATATTGTGCTTGTCATCGCACCGCTATTTTTTTTATAGTTGCAAGCCAGACACGGGGTGTCCTGCGCGCAGGGCTGAGATGAGACCCGTCGAACCTGATCCAGTTCATACTGGCGAAGGGATGTCAGCCATACCGATGAGCCAACCTCTGCCTTCGCCTCACTATCATGAGGTTGATATGCCCAATTCATTTCCTATCCATGAACAACTTGTGTTGGTCACCGGGGGTGGCCGCGGCTTGGGTGAACACGTGGTGCGGGCGTTTTTACGCGAAGGTGCCAAGGTTGTTATAAACTACCTGAACAGTGCTGAGGCGGCGAATCAGCTCGCGGCAGAGGCGCCTGACAACGCGCTCGCCGTACAGGCCGATGTGAGTGACGAAGCTGCCGTGCAGGCCATGTTTACCAGCGCACGCGAGCATTTTGGCTGCCCCGTCACCACGGTGGTGAATAACGCCTTGCCGGCGTTTTCGTTCAATGGCGATGCCCGCGCCAACGCAGACCAACTCCGTTGGGAACACCTCAACCAACAGCTTGAAGGTGTTGTCGGTGGCGCGCTCTTTACCACGCAAGCAGCCCTGGCTGGGATGCGCGAGGCTGGTTTTGGTCGCATCATCAATGTCGGCACGAACCTGTTCCAAAACCCCGTAGTGCCTTACCACGACTACACCGCAGGCAAAGCCGCGCTCTTATCCCTCACTCGCACGCTGGCCAATGACTTGGGTCCAGACAATATCACCGTGAATATGGTGTCTGGTGGTCTGCTGCGAACCACAGACGCCTCCGCTGCAACGCCCGACGAGGTGTTTGACTTCATTGCCGCCAGCACACCCTTACGACGAGTCACCACACCGGCCGAGTTCGCGGATGCGACGCTGTTTTTCGCCTCTCCCTGGGCGCGCTCGGTCACGGGACAAAACCTCGTGGTGGATGGCGGCCTGGTTAAAGACTGATGCGCTCTCCCGCAGCGCGCATGCTGCACATCAACCTGTTTATCTTTGGGTGTGGTCATCATCGAGGCGCTTGGCGTCATCCCCAATCCTCCGTCGAGCGATTGGGCGACATCCGTTACTTTGAAGAACTCGCGCAAATCGCCGAGCGCGGCAAACTCGACGCAGTGTTCTTCGCCGATGGCCACGCGGCCGGTGATGTCGCCGACAGCAGCTGGTGGTATCTGGAGCCCCTGACGACCCTCGTGGCCATCAGCCGCGCTACCGAAAAAATCGGCCTGATCAGCACGGTGTCCAGTACCTTTTACACACCGTTTCACGCGGCGCGTTTGCTGGCATCGCTGGATCATATCTCCGGCGGGCGAATGGGCTGGAACTTGGTCACATCGATGTTTGACACTGAGGCGCGCAACCACGGCTACGAAGCGATGCCAGCGCACGCGGATCGCTACCGCCGCGCTGAAGAATTTGCCGACGCCGTCCTCAAGCTCTGGGACTCGTGGCGCGACGACGCCATCCTGTGCGACCGTCACGGCCAGTATGCCGACCCGAACAAAGTGCAAGCGATTAACCACGAGGGCGAGTTCTTTTTGGTGGATGGCCCGCTGAATGTGCCCCGCCCCGTGCAAGGAAACCCGGTGCTGTTTCAGGCCGGCGCGTCTGAACATGGGGTCAACCTTGCTGCTCAATGCGCGGAAGCGATCTATGCCGTGGCTTATGATCTGCCGGCCGCCCAGGCGTATTACCGCAAGGTGAAAGCGCGCGTGAAAGCTGCGGGACGGAATAACCCTGTGCCGATCATGCCGGGACTGGTGACGTATGTCGCCTCCACAGAGGCAGAAGCCTTGGCAAAGCAGCGCGAGCTGGATGAATTGCTGCCAACCGCGTCGTCACTGAAGCAGCTGGGCCTGTTTATTGAGCAAGACTGTTCCGAGTGGGAGCTGGACGCCCCGGTGCCCAAGCTCCCCCCACTCGACACCTTCTCTGGCCCCAAAGGTCGCTATAGCACCATCCTGCGGATTATCGAGACTGAAAAGCCAACCCTGCGACAGTTACTCGGTCGGCTGGCCGCAGGCGGTGGTCACTGCACCCTGGTCGGCACACCCGAACACATTGCCGAGACCATGCAACACTGGTTTGAGAACGCAGGGGCCGACGGCTTCAATCTGATGCCGCCTTCCTTACCCAGCGGCATTGCCGATTTTGTCGATCAGGTTGTGCCTGAATTGCAGCGTCGAGGGTTGTTCCGCACCGAATATACAGGGTCGACCCTACGCGAACATCTTGGCCTAGAGCGCCCCCACCCGCGTTGATGGCACACACCCAATAAGCACCTTGATGATGCCATCAAGCGGTACCGCATCGGCATGGGCGAACTCAGTCGTGCCGTTCAGAGCACTAAACCCAGACTGCGAGTAAGGACACAAAGCCTTAGGTTTAGCGAACAATAGGCCTATGATAGCCCACGTCTGTCTCTGCTGGCGGTATGCCGGCCATCACCCAACAAGCACCCCCAACCACCATGGCTGCCACTTACGCAATTATTCCTGTTTTCTTGATCATTTTGGGCGGCTATGTCTGTCGGCTTTATCAATTCCCCGACGACAACTTTTGGCAGGGCGCAGAGAAAATCACGTATTTTTTGCTGTTTCCTTCATTACTCGTGAGCAAAATGGCGACCGCCGACCTCTCCGGTATCGCGTTCCTGTGGCCAATTGTTGTGCTCGCACTGATGTATCTGGCTATCACGCTGGTGTTTGTGTTACTCAAGCCCGCGGTTACACTCGAGAACAAAGCGTTCACGTCCGTTTACCAAGGCGGTACCCGGTTTAATACCTATATTGGTCTGGCGGTATCAAACGCGTTGTACGGCGCAGAGGGGCTTATCGTTGCCGTGATTGTGGCGTCGATCATGATCCCTATCGTCAATGTCTTTTGTGTGCTTGTGCTCGAATACTACAATGATAACCACGATAACAGCAGCTCCACACGCATTGCTAAGTCGGTCGTCGCCAATCCCTTGATTTTGAGTTGCGCCCTGGGCATGGGGATAAATGTCTCTGGCATCGCCATACCTGCCGTCTTTATGGAGGCGCTGACGATCTTTGCGCGAGCGGCGCTACCCCTTGGCTTACTGACCGTTGGCGCTGCACTCGCACTAAAATCCATGCATACTGCGGTAAAACCCCTGCTGATCGCCAGCGTTGCCAAGTTTATCATCTTGCCGACCATAGCCATGAGCTTGTGCATGGTATTCCCGATCGAGCCCGAGGTGAGAAATGCCATTCTCGTCTTCACGGTATTGCCCACGGCAAGCGCGTCCTATGTACTGGCAAAACAACTGGGTGGCGACCATGAACTCATGGCGACCATTATTACCGCGCAAACGCTATTGGCGGGCTTGGCGATGCCCGCACTGTTGTATGCGTGGGGGTGAGTCAGCGCTGATTGAGCATCACCAACGCTGTCCCCGCCTCTAAAACAGCGGACTAAACGCGCGCAACTCCTCAACCACCGCTAAGGTGTCATTCACGTAGCGACTCACCGCGTTATACAAAAATGGCCCGAAGCTGATCCGTTTGACGCCGAGCTGCTGCAATGTAGAAAACGCCGGTAAATCGGGCATCGCCATCACGTTCACGGGCAATGCCGTGCTGTTTACAACGGCCTCGATGTCGGTGGTTTGCGTCACACAAGGCACAAACAGGCCGTCTGCACCCGCCTGTTCATACAAGGTACCGCGCTCCTGGGTCTGGACCAGGGCATTGTCCACGCCCAGGAGAAATCCATCCGTTCGGATATTCAGAAAAACCTCAACGCCCGCCTCGCTGAGAGACGCTTTCACCGCGCGGATGGTGTGACTGAACGCCTCCGCCTCCAGCAGCGCTCGGTGGCCATCAGTGACGACGGAATCTTCCAGATTGACGCCCACCACGCCGATACCGCAGAGGTCGACGATGTGTTTCGCGATCCTGCTTGGGTCGCGGCTGTACCCGCCTTCCAGGTCAACGGTCAATGGCAGCGCGGTTTTTGCACGAATGGCCTGAGCCACGTTAAAGAGTGCAGCGAAGCTCAGCTGCTCACCGTCTTCAACCCCTAAGGATGCCGCAACAGCGGCACTCGACGTGCCTATCGCCTGATAGCCTTGTTGCTCAAGGGCAATGGCACTGTTCACGTCCCACACATTCCCCAGAATCAAGGGGGTGGCTTGCTCATGTAATTGTTTAAACGCTTGATACACCGTCTTCTCCTATGACCACGAAAAGCGCAGAGGGTAGACGGCTAGGAGCGAGGTTTCATTCGCCTAGATTCATTTTTGAGTTTGCTGAGGGTTTGCGGTGTGATGCCCAGGTAGGACGCAATCTGATACGACTTGGCGCGGGTGAAAATCGACGGATATTCATCCAGCAGCCGCGCATACCGCTCTGCGACGGTCTCAGACATCAACGAGAGCACGCGCTTGTAGGTGGCGGTGAAGTAGGTATCGTGCAGCCACAAACGCGCCAGGTGTTCCCACTTTTTGTCTTCGGCAATAAACGCATCCAGCGCCGACAGAGACGCGACATAGAACGTGGCATCCTGGAGTATCTCAAAATTCAGCATCGAGCCTTCTTGCTCATAAAAGCTCACGCTGTCATCCATGAAGTGGTTTAAGCCATACTTGCTTTTTCCGCGGAAATAGAGCTGCCACGTGTATTCCTTGCCGTGCACATCGATAAAGTACGACCGCGCCAAGCCGCGCTTCACAAACCAAATATCGCTGAACACCTCACCGGCCC
The DNA here is from genome assembly GCA_003511825.1 of Gammaproteobacteria bacterium. GTDB lineage: Bacteria > Pseudomonadota > Gammaproteobacteria > Granulosicoccales > Granulosicoccaceae > UBA7957. The sequence continues at coordinate 7,679 of DOIU01000404.1, forward strand.
GGTGAACGATGTCCCCTTTGTTGACCGACACTTCGGTAAAAAGCTGCGTAGCGCGCGCCCACTCCTCGTCGTGAACGGGGACATAGTGCTCAATGAGCTGTCTGTAGTATTTCATACAAGGTGGCGTTGAATATCGGCGGATCTGCACTTACTGCGAGACAGTAGCTGTTGCCACCATCGGCGCCCCTCGCGTCACGATGAGGGTATGCTCAAATTGCGCAGACAGGTTGGCCGGGTGACCTACCAGCGTCCAGCCATCGGCCGCCTCACTCACCTGCGTACTTTTGGTGGACAGAAAAGGCTCAATGGCAATGACCTGGCCGAGTTGCAGCCGCCGCTGATCACGCGGGTCAAAGTAACTGACGATGCCCTCGGGGGCTTCGTGCAAGCTGCGCCCAACGCCATGGCCGGCGAGATTCTTGATCACTTTGAAACCGTGTGACTTCGCGGTGCGTTGAATAGTTTTCCCGATAAGGTTGATGGGTGCGCCGGCGCGCGCCTCAGCCATGGCGCGCGTGAGCGCGAGCTTGGTGGCATGACAGAGGCGGGCTTTGCTTGTGGCCACAGGTGGGACCACAACCGTGCCACCGGTATCCGCAAAATACCCGTCCAGCTCAGCAGATACATCAATATTCACGATATCCCCTGCCTGTATGACACGCGGCCCCGGAATGCCGTGCGCGGCTTCTTCGTTGATGCTGATACACGTCGCCCCCGGGAAGTCATAAACAACCCGCGGTGCCGATCGGGCCCCAAAGTGATCCAGCATGTCACCACCGATGGTATCCAACTCAGCCGTGGTCATCCCCGGCGCCACGTGTTTGAGCATGGCATCGCGGACACAAGCAACCACGCGCCCAATGCGCATGACGCCATCGATGTCTTGCTGGCTTTCTACGGTCATTAGTGACTCCTTATTGCGGTGGTTGTGGAGAAACGTACTCGCCTTGGCTTTCGCTCAAGGCTTTTATGTCTCAGGAATACCGGCTCACTGCCGTCAAACACTACCATAGTCACTACCCGCGCGCACGGCGGTTGGCATGCGCTCTTGTGACAATAACCAACGGCGAACCCATGATCGCCGACAGCTACTACAATAGTGCACTTAATCAATACTCCTGTCACCCAAAGGAAATAGCATGTACCAACCTTGCAAATACCTAGGATTTTCATTGCTCGCCCTCAGTCTGCTGTCTGGTTGTGGGGGCTCTAGCGGCTCATCAGACCCAGAAGCACCCAATGCGCAAGAAGAGGAGCCGCAACCCACGGATAGCAACGGCAGCACCCCCGAAGAGCCCAATCCGAGCCAAGGCGAGTTTGACTTGTCTGAGTATTTGTTCCCCCGCGATGCGCGGGTTGCCAATGGTGATGTCAGCTTTACCGAAGAGATGTACAGCCAAGACTCGGGAGAGCTGGCCTTTTCCATCCCACGCCGCTTTACCCATACGGACGGCTCCACCATCAATGAGTATTCGTTTTACGATGTGATCAAGACGTTTTTTATCGATCAAACGGAGATCGTAGAGACCCTGCTGGACCTCGACGGCGCTACCCGTACCTCAGCACGCTTTGCCGATGTCGGGGACACCTATATGGATGCCGATTACAGCCCGCCGGAATCAGACCCGATTGGCATGGACCAAAATGCCTCGTGCCGCGTGCTCGAACACTTGGACACCTTCGACGTATCGACCGCAGACGGCGACTACACTCTCGCGAGTGGCGTGTACTCGGATGTATTGAAGAATCGAATGCATCACCAGCTTTGTGTCTGAGGATGGCCAGGCATCGCCGCACACCACCTTAACGCACTACTTCAGCAAGGATATTGGTATGGTCTTTAGCGCGGGTTCGGTCTTCCTGTTCGAGGACGTGTATATCGTTGATCATTATTAGCCGTTCAACCCATTGGCGTAAGGACTGCACCGTGCAGTCCTTACCACTCGCGCAATACACCATTTTTTCATCACCTCCGCGACAACACCTCTCCACGCGATCCGAGCCCCCCCATTCGATAGGTAAGCACCCGCACCTATTGCAACGCAAAACAAAGTGCAGCAAAAACACGAATCACGCCACGGTTTTCGCCATTTGCCCCTCGCACCTTTTTAGGTCGCTCATGACATCGGTCTTACTGACGCTATGTATCTAAACGAAACGCAGCCCACTAACCCAACTCAAGGAGCCGAGTGCATGTCAGCCTGTCCCATCGCCGATGCCCAGCAACGGATACTGGTCATCTCTGACTCACACGCCAGTTACGCTTGCATGCGCGGCATCCTGGACGAGGCGCATTGTCGGATCGCGTGCGTGCCGCTGGCGGATGCTCTGGCTGCCTTGTCCCAACATGCTGCTGATATGATCATCCTGGACGTCCAGGACCAGATCGAAGACTACGCCCACTTGTGCCAGTCATTCGTAGAGGCGCACCCAAATGACGATGCGCCGCGTTTTGTGGCGGTCAAGCCCGCGCACTTGGATCACATTGAAGCCTTTATGAACGCAGGGGCGACGGACTTTTTGGTGTATGACGAGAGCAACTTGATCTTGTGTCGCCATCGCTTGCACTTGGCGCTCAAATCTCTGGCAGAGAACAACGCACTCAAGCTCCACCAGGCTCGGCACAATCACGCACATCGCGTGGCCAGGATCGGCCACTGGGATTGGGACGTGGTGAACCACAGCTTGTATTGGTCTGATGAGATCTACGAGCTGGTGAATGTGGAGAAGGGCCAATTCAGCTCAAACAACGCCGCGTTTCTGTCGACCTTATATGACGACGATATTGAGCGCATCAAGCTCGCCACCCACAACTCGCTCAAACATGGCGCGCCCTACTCACTGGAGCATCGCGTGAAACGCGCCGACGGCAAGCGGCAATATGTCTCGCAGCATGCCGAGTTGATCAGAGACAGCAGCGGCGACATCATCGGTTTACGCGGTATCATGCAAGACATCACCGAGCGGTACCTCGCGCACGAAAAAATCCAGCACCAAGCCTACCACGACGCATTGACCGGTTTACCCAATCGCTTGCTCTTTCATGACCGATTGACGCATGCGCTGGATCTCCATCAACGCACAGGGTCATTAGTTGCCATATTGTTCATTGATCTGGATCGGTTTAAAGCGATTAATGACAACCTCGGCCACAAAGTCGGTGACAAATTTCTCGCCGGTCTCGCCAACAACCTCAAACAGAAAATCCGCAGCTGCGACACCCTGGCACGACTGGGCGGGGACGAGTTTGCAGTGATCGTCGAGAACATCCAAGACGAGACCGTGATAGAGACCGTCGCCAACCACCTGATCGACGCACTCGCACTGCCGGTATCCGTTGAGGGACATGACCTCTTCGGCTTCGCCAGCATCGGTATTGCCGTCACTCCCGAAGCGGGCATCAAACGCGATGACCTCATCCGACGCGCTGACATCGCGATGTACAGCGCCAAGGAAATGGGAGGACACCAGTACTGCTATTACACCGAAGACATGACAATGCATGCCTGCTCCAGGCTGTCCATGGAGAAGGAACTGCGCGACGCCATTCACAACGAACAACTGATCGTCCACTACCAGCCCAAGGTCTGCGTCAACTCTGGCCAGATTCGCGGTATGGAAGCGCTGGTGCGCTGGGAACACCCAGAGCGTGGCATGATCTCCCCGGCTGACTTTATCCCCTTGGCCGAGAAAACCGGCCTGATTGTCGATCTCGGCCAGTGGGTCCTGCGAACCGCCTGCGCACAAACGGTACAGTGGCACCATGCCGGCTTCAGCGAGCTGACCATCAGCGTCAACGTCTCCGTGAAACAGTTTAACAGCGCCGCGTTTTACGACGACGTCGTCGGCGTGCTCGATGACACCGGCATTGACCCCGCGCGCTTGGACCTCGAAATCACCGAGACCTGCACCATTGCCAATATTGACCGCACCGTGGCACTGCTGAAAAAACTGCGTGACCTCGGTGTTAGCATCTCGCTGGATGACTTCGGCACCGGCTTCTCCTCCCTCAGCTTTCTCAACCAACTCCCCCTCGACGCCCTCAAAGTGGACCGCAGCTTTATCCGCAACATCGAAGGCGCCGGCACCAACGGCGAACTCGCTCGCCTGATCATCGACATCGCCGCCAGCCTCCACCTCAACGTCGTCGCTGAAGGCGTCGAAACCGAAACACAACTCGACTTCTTAAAAACCAACGGCTGCCGCGAATACCAAGGTTTTTACCTCAGCCCGCCGGTGTCATCCGATCAACTGAGCCAGCTGTTGTATAACGATAAGGGGTGCGATGCGCCCGTGAAATTGGCGGGGACTGGGTGATGCCCCGTCGGCATCCGCTACCCGTTGCACGTAATCAGTGCCAGATGCTGTACACCTGCAAACACGCTCTCCGCGACTGACGTCCACCAAGACTAGCCACAACCCGCACGTCGCTCACGCGCGGTTTCGAGCCTACTCTTTGGGTTCGCTGTCATTCTACTGTCACTGTACATTATCTTCCGGATATGCCTATGATGACAGAGGCGTTCATTTTTATTAACCGCCTTCTTAATGCATTTCTATCTTTATCTCTAGAGGGAATTTCTGTGAAGATGACATCTTTCAGCAAAATACTGTTCACAAGCTCAATACTCTGTACGGGGTTCGCACTGGCCTCACCCAACTACCTGGCGCAAGTGGGTTTACCAGACACTGACGGTAACGGCACCGCTGAAATCGCCACGCTCTACATAGACCGGGCCTCTCAACGCACCTATGTGCTTATCAGAGATGCCTTGACCGATGCTGCGGTCAAGCGCATCAGCTTCTTTAGTGAGAATTTTGAGCCTTACGACGTGAGCACAATGCCAGACATCAACGGCAATGGCATTCCATAAATCGTCGTATTCGGTAAATACAGCAGTGACACCAAGGTCAGAACCTTAATCAGAGATGCCAGGACGGGCGAGACCATTAACTTTATCTACCAGCAATAGGTGTGGTGATTCAAACTATTCATGGAGGAGTATTATGCTGCACAAATACGCATTGTTCAGTGTGTCTTATCTTTTATTGCCCCCCCTGGCTTTCGCCGAAGAACTGTACATTCACCTGACGGCTGACGTCACCTATGTGGATTCGGAGGCTCAGCGGGATTTCGCTGTGGGTGATACATTTGAAATGGTGATCCCCATTGATACGGAAAAATCGCGTGTTTATTCAAGCACTGATAGCTCAGGAACGCGGGAAGGCATGCGCGTGTATACGCCTGATGATGTGACGTATCAAGACGTTCGCTTGCGGATCGGCCCTGAGTTTGTCGTTTACAGCACGCTCGACCCTATTATTCTTTTCTTGGACGATGCGAGTTATTTGCCGCCCTCCCAACAAGGCTTTTTAATTGGCGGTTCATTTGACTCGCCTCGGCAACGGCTCGGCGGACAGGCTCACTCTTTCAGCATTTATTTCTCGCTGCTAGACACGCCCTTCTCCGCAAGAGATTCGCTGGACGCGTTGATGTCGTGGGCTGAGATCAAGTCCGCCAGTTACGGACCAACGAGCACGGTGAGAGCTGATGTGATTTTTGACAGTGGCCGCAATGATCTGCGTCTGGCAGTGACCCACTTTGCGGTCAGTGATACGCCCGTCTCATTGCCGGTAGCCAATCATTACATTGACCAAATCGGCATCGCCGACTCCGATGGCAACGGAACGGCAGAACTCGCCAGCTTGTATATTGAGGACGGCTATCGCACACGGGTTAAGCTGCGCGACGCGTTGTCTGATGCAGCCGTTAAGACCATCGGGTTCTTTAGCGAGAACTTCATCCCCTACAACCTCTCAACACTGCCTGACCTAAATGGCAATGGGTCGCCTGAAATCGCCGTATTTGGCGCCTACCCGTTTGACTATAAAGTCCGAACCTTGATACGCGATAGCCGCACGGCAGAAACGATCAACACCATTTACCAAACACGCTAATCACCAAACGCGTGGCTTGGGGAGGCAGCTCCGCAGCCTCCCCGATTTTTTAAGAATCTCCACCCATCCCACTACGCGCCGGAACCGTCTTACTGGCAAACAACGCGGAACTCGTGGGTATCGTTAGAACTCCCTAAATAGCTGACCATACCTTTGGTATCTGCGGTCACATCGAATTGCCATTCATATCCAACACTCATATTTTTAGTTTTTCCTTTTAATGCAGCTTTAACCACCGTTGGGAATTTGGCCTGAACAGCAAACGTGTTTTCACGGTTGCACAGAGAGGTCCCCCTACCTGTCGGGAGAAACAAGTCCGCATTGGGATTGGACAAGGGGGTTATTGCACGCTCCCGAATCGACTGACCGGCATCAGCAAGCACGCTACTCTCTTGCACCAACACCGCCGCGCTGTTTTGTATGGATTCAAGGCCGGCATTGATTTTTTCGGTGAGCGCGTTGACAGCGGCATCATCGCCACGGGTTTTGCTAAGCTCCTTGATTAACGCAGCGATGTTGGCGTTGTCTGATCGCATATGGTTATTTAATTCAGACATATTCTCAACAATTGCTTTGAGGGGGTCTTCAGAGAAAGCATCCGACAACGCATCAAAACCCCATGCGGCGGCTGCCCCCGCAACTGCACAGACAACCCCTGCCAACAACGAGAACCATTTATCCGTCATGATAGGTTTCTCCCGTTTAATCCATGTCGCTGGTCAATCTAGCACAAGCAATAAGATTTCGCTCGGCACAGAGGTGCTTATTGCACTCGCCTACGCCGATGAAAATACGCTAATCACCCGATCTATTGTAACTGCTGACTGATAAAATCAATGAGCGCCTTTATTTTAAAAGGCAGATAGCGTTTCTCTGGAAACACCGCCCAAACACCCTCATCAGGCTCTTGATACCGTGACAAAATGGGGATGAGTTCGCCCGCATCTATTGACGATTGGACGTAGTAGTCGGGTAATTGGATCAGTCCGATGCCTTTTAATGCCGCGTTCACCAAGCCGTGCCCGCTGTTGCATCTGAGACGCCCTTCAATATTCACATGCTCGACCCTGCCTCCGTTTTGGAAGCGCCAATAGTCCGCAGTGCCAATCAGGCAAGGGTGTTTTTTGAGTTGTTTTAACGTGGTGGGTTCGCCATGTTTTTTGAGGTAATCGGGCGATGCACACACATACCGTCTGCGTGACGCAATTTTTTTGGCAATAAACCGCGAATCCTCCAGGTGCCCGATTCGAATAGCCACATCGTAGCCATCGCCGAGCAAGTCAGCGCAGGTGTTACTTAAATCGAGTTGAATACTGATGTCAGGATACATGATAAGAAAGTCAGTGATGATCGGGGCGATCACCTCTTCCCCATAGGTGACCGGTGCAGACACCCGAATTTTGCCGCTGGGTTTATCGTGCAAATGCGTGGTGAGTTCTTGGGCCTCAACCAAGTCATCCAGCACTTGCCTGCAAAGTTCGTAATAGAGAGTGCCGCTTTCAGTGAGCGCCACTTTGCGTGTCGTGCGGTGAAACAGCTTTATTTTCAGGCGCTGCTCCAGCCCGCCCACTTGCCGGCTCACTTGGGCAACAGACATACGCAGCTGTTTCGCAGCTTTGGTAAAGCTCTCCGTTTCTGCTACGGCGACAAATTCGCACACCCCATTCCATACATGCACAGCTGCAATCTCATTATTACCTGACTGAAAAAGTGTTTTGAAAAATAGCCATATTATCACCCAAACAGAAAATATGTAGAGTCTGGTTGTTGCGTCGCACCACCCCGTGCGTACGCATTCCTCACACAGAGCCACACGTGGCTAAACAACACGATCTGGATAAGGTGACCTATGAACAAACGACTGCTCGCCGCGCTGGCGATTTACGCGCTCTCTCATTCAGCCCTGGCGGCGACATGTGATGAGCTGCCCAGCCATAAAGCGCTAGAAACAGCGCTAAAATCCGTTGTGAAACCAACCAGCGGTGAAGTGAATGGCGGATTAGAACTGCATATGTGGGGAACCCTGGTTGCACGAGATGGGACGGTCTGCGCGGTTGCCAAAACCGGTGCTGAAACCGGCGATCAGTGGCCTGGCAGCCGGGTTATCTCGGCGCAAAAAGCAAACACCGCAAATGCGTTCAGCCTCCCGGGGTTGGCACTGTCAACCGCAAACCTTTGGAAAGCCACCCAGCCGGGAGGCAGCCTCTTTGGTTTGCAATTCAGCAACCCCGTCAACACCGCCGTCGCCTACCAAGGTAGCGCTCAAGATTATGGCTTGGTCAATGACCCCATGGTCAATAGCAAGATTGGCGGCGTGAACGTCTTTGGTGGTGGCGTTGCGCTCTACAACAAAGCAGGCAAGATCGTGGGT
>DOIU01000504.1:0-7589 GCA_003511825.1 Gammaproteobacteria bacterium
CTGCATGCGCGACCCAGCAGAAGCGCTACCTTCTCAGCTCAGTGCATTGGCGCCGGGCCTGCAATGGTGCGGGACTGAACAGTACATTGAGCTGTATCGTCAACGTATGTTATCGCTGTTCGCGCATTACTATGCACACTTTGAGCGCGTAGTGCCCAAGTTGGCAAAAAATCGGTACGCATTGGCGCCGATGCAGGATCTCCAGCAATCGTTGGGCGCCTCGGTAACCGCTTATTTAAACCGCCTGGGGGTGGAGGTTGATGCTGCGTTCGCGGAACGTTTGCAGGCTTGTGACCGCGACGCCCGTAGCTATGCGACCCGCCACACGTACACGCTCGAATCCCAAGGCTTGGATGCTCAGGATGTGAAGCGTGTCTTCGGTGATACCTGCGCGCGTTTGGGTATTGCTGCTGAGGAAAACCCATGCTGATGTCGGGCTTGCCACAGGCGATGGATCACGTACCCGACGAGGACTGCGTGGCATCAGCGCATTTGCGCGTGGTGATTCTGTCGGATGCAGAATCGGAGCGTAACGGTGTCGGCGCGTACTACCATGACTTGGTGGATCTCCTCAAAGACGACGTTGCTGAGATCGCGCTCTTCTGCCCGGGTGCTCAAGGAATGTCTCCAGGCTTGCGCTTGCCGCTGCCGGGAGATGCCACGCAGAATGTTTGGTTGCCGCCATTGCGAGCCATCAGCTCGGCGGTGCGAGAGATTCAGCCCGATGTAATCATCGTGCCGACACCTGGGCCCTATGGTCTGTTGGGCGCGCGTCTGGCAAAAAAGCACAAGGCAAGGCTCGTTGTTGGTTTCCATACCCACTTTGAGAAGATCATGGACCTGTACTGGAGTCGCTGGTTTGGTGCCTTGACGGTGGGTTACTTTAACCTCCTGAATCTGTACCTGTTCAAACGCAGTGAACTCATTCTGGCCAACTCCAGTGACATGGTCGAGATCGTGCGTCAGCGTAGCCAGACGCCAGCTCTGTTGATGGGGACGCCGATTCCCCGACGGTATCTCACAAAGCCACGTGCTGAACCGACAGTTGGCGTCAACACCGTGCTCTACGCGGGACGTCTTGCCGCTGAGAAAAATGTCGCAGCGGTGATTGCAGCCGCTCATGCAATGCCAGAGGTGCAGTTTCAGGTCGCCGGTGACGGCCCTGATCGTGAGCGCGTGGAGCAGGCAGCGGCCAAACTGCGCAACCTGCGTTGTTTGGGATGGTTGTCGCGCGACGCGATGCTGGATGTGCTCGATGCGTCTGACATGTTGGTGCTGCCCTCACACATCGAGTCGTTTGGCACGATCGCGTTGGAGGCGATGGCGCGCGAGAAGCTGGTGCTGGTCTCGTCGCGCTGCGGTATCTGTGCATGGCCGCAGTTGCGTCGTGGTTTGTTTGAGTATTCGCCGGGCGAGTGTTTGAGTGACGGTATTCGCCGCGTGATGGCGGTCGATGCAGGAGAACGCGATCGCGTAAGACGGGTAGCGCGAGAAGGCGCCGAGCACATCACGCAGTGGAACCTAAACAACTGGCTGACAATCCTTGCCGGCGAAGCGATCGAGTAAGGCGCATGCAGCTGGATGTCTCAATCCATGACGTGATGCCGGAAACGCTGGATCAGGTCGAGCGAATACACCAAGTATGTACACAGTATGGACATAGCCGCGTCACATTGCTGGTCGTGCCCGGTGCTGGCTGGGAGGCGAACTCGTTGCGCCGCTTGCGGGACTTTGTCGACGCCCATGACCTACCTTTGGCTGGACACGGGTGGTGTCATCAGCGTGACTCATCTCGGCCAACATCCCTGTATACGCGACTCCATGCTTGGTTGATTTCAGGCGATGTCGCTGAGCATTTGGCGCTGGATCACGCTGAGATCGCAGCCTTGATCCAGCGATGTTACGACTGGTTTGATGATGTGGGCTTGCCATCGCCGTTGCTGTACGTACCGCCTGCATGGGCGATGGGGCATATCTCACCGGGAGTCTTGCAAACGCTGCCGTTTCGTTACTACGAGTACTTGCGTGGCCTCTACGACAGCGATACCGATACCTTTATCAATCAACCCTTAACCGGTTATGAAGCAGGTAGCGCGGTGAATGCTCTGATGTTACGTGTGTGGAACGGACTCAACCTCCAGCGTGCCAAACATCAAAATCTGCTGAGAATCAGCATTCATCCCCAGGATCTGGAGTTGGCTTTAGCCGGTGATTTACAAGAACATCTCGCGCGGTTTGTTTCGTCTCATGCTTCGCTTGAGCATGCCGCTTGAGATTGCGCCGCCTTGGCTTTTGGAAAAAACTGCTTTAACTCGGCGACGCAGGAACCACAATTGGTACCTGCCTTGAGCACTTTGCCGAGTTCTTCCACCGAGGTGATGTTTTGCTCCTTGATGGCCCTGCAGATGGTTTTCTCACCCACGCTGAAGCACGAGCAGATCGTCTTACCGGCATCCTCATGATCGCCCGGTGGCGAGCCCGACAGCAGCATGGCCCGTTCTTGGTCTGACAAGGTGGTCTTGCCGAATAATGTGCTGAGCCAGTCACGATCAGGCAAATCTATGGTTGGGGCAATAAATACACAGGCCTGCAATACGTTGTCGCGGATCAATGCAGCGCGGTATGTGCCTTTTGCAGCATCGGCGTATTCCGCCCATTGCCCTTGGCCACCCTGATGAGTGAGCCACGATGGCATCGTATCGGACCAGTCTTGTGCAGGGGTGAGTCCGGCTAATTCGTAGCGCCATAAGCCTGTCCCACGGCTTCGCGTCCAATAGCTGGCTTCGTCGAGCATATGAGACGGTGGCTGGCGCGTGAGCACAAAGCCAAACCACTGCACCGGCAGACGCGCAATGCGGGCGGGCGCATGCTTGGATTCCGGTTGGCCGGATATGGGGTCAGTAATCGACGGGACCAAGGCGGTGACTTTCGCTTTGGCGCTGAAACTATGACTCCAATGCATAGGGATGAACAGTGAGCCCCGGCGTTGCGTCGGTGTGACGTGCACGCGCACGAGAGCTTCGCCGGCCGTGCTGGTGACGCGTGCAACATCGTCCGTAGCCAAGCCGTGTGTCAGTGCGTCCTCAGGATGAATCTCCACAAACGGCTCAGCGATATGAGCCGATAGGCGTGGCGCATGCCCTGTGCGCGTCATCGTGTGCCATTGGTCCCGGATGCGGCCAGTGTTCAAGACGTACGGGTATTCGGCCGACGTTTGGCGCCGGGGTGCGCGAGGAATGATCGGGATCAGCTTGGCTTTGGCGTTGGGCGTAGAGAAGGCACCATCGCAGAACAGCCGAGGCGTGCCGGATGGTTGCTGTGTGCGGACGGGCCACTGGGTCGGGGACAGATGGGTATATTCTGCGTCACTCATATCGACAAACCCGGCGAGATTAAACTGCCGTGCGCCGTCGTTCTCAAACGCAGAGAGTGCCGCGTGCTCGCGGAAGATGTCAGCTGAGCTGTCGTAGTTGAATTGTTTCTCCCATCCCATGCGGTGAGCCACTTCGCGCAGTATCCACCAGTCTGGGCGAGCGACACCCGGCGCGTGGAGGAACGGGCGCTGACGGGAAATGGTGCGATCAGAGTTAGTCACGGTGCCGTCGCGCTCTCCCCATGTGATTGCGGGTAGCGCGATGTCAGCGTGCTTGACCGTGTCCGTATCACGCACACAGTCTGAAACAATCACACAGTCACATGCCTTCAGCGCGCGGCTGATGCGATCAGCTTCGGGCATGCTGGCTGCGGGGTTAGTGGCCATAATCCATAGAAATTTAATATCGCCGCGTTCAACCGCGTCGAACATATCCACGGCCTTGAGACCTTCTTGCGAGGCGAGACGGTCAGTTTGCCAGAAGCGGGACAGTGTGGCGCGATGGTCCGGGTTTGCGATTTCCATGTGCGCGGCCAGTTGGTTCGCCAGACCACCGACTTCTCGTCCGCCCATCGCATTGGGCTGGCCCGTGAATGAAAAAGGCCCCATGCCCGGTTTGCCGATGCGTCCACTGAGTAAATGGCAATTGATGATGGCGTTAACTTTGTCGACACCGCTGCTGGATTGGTTGATGCCTTGCGAAAAGACGGTGACAACTTTTTCAGTCGCAGCGAATCGTGCGTAAAAGGCCTCTATATCTGTGATTGACAGGCCGCAGACCTGGGCAGTGGTGGCGATGTCACCGGCCGTTTCCATCGCGGCCGCGATGGCGTCATCAACGCCATCGCAGTGTGTGTCGGTAAATTGGTGGTCGTGTTGATTGTCGCGCCGGAGGCTGGCCAGGAGTCCGTTGAACAGCTGCGCATCGGCTCCGGGCTCAAGCGCCAGGTGCAGGTCGGCGATCTCCGTGGTTGCAGTTTGCCGTGGGTCGATCACAACAACGTACAAGTCTGGGTTGGCGCGTTTTGCCGCTTTGATCCGCTGAAACAGTATCGGGTGGCACCAGGCTGTATTGCTGCCGGTCAAGACAATCATGTCGGCGAGCTCAAGGTCTTCGTAGCTACAAGGCACCACGTCTTCACCAAATGCGCGTTTGTACCCTGCGACCGTCGACGACATGCACAAGCGCGAGTTGGTGTCGATATTGGCTGAGCCAATAAACCCTTTCATGAGTTTGTTGGCGATGTAGTAGTCTTCCGTCAGCAGCTGTCCGGACACATAAAACGCGACGGCGTCGGGGCCATGCGTCTCGAGCGTGTCGCGCAGGCGATTCGCCACGGTATCGAGCGCCGTTTCCCAACTGGCGTATCGACCCATGATCTCTGGCTGAATAAGTCGGTTGGGGACGGCAGTGGTCTCGCCCAGCGCAGAACCTTTGGAGCACAAGCGCCCGAAATTGGCGGGGTGAGATTTATCGCCTTGGATGTGAACTTCACCGTTCGCATCGGTGTTGGCGATAACGCCGCAGCCAACCCCACAGTAGGGGCACGTCGTCTTTACCGGTTTTGAAGAAATCTGCATGTGCATCTACCCGTGTGTGCGTTGGCTGTGCGTTTTGCCGGCAGAAGTGTCGGCGTCGCTGTTGATTGGGTGGATGGCGATGGTCTTTGCCGGTGCGCTTGGGCGGTCGGCAGGGGGTTCTTTTGGCGGGCCGAATATCAAGGCGTCGCGCAGATCGCTGACATCGACCTCATCGTTCATGAGCTCGAAATACCAGGCGCCATCCTGTGTGTCGCCATAAAGTACACAGCCCTGGATCACGGAATCTTTAAGGACAATTTTTTTGTAAACACCAAAGCCCGGATCTTTGAGCACGAGCGTTTCTGTGTCACCGTTGCCGGTAAAGTCGCCAGCCGAGAAGAGGTTAATGCCGGTGACTTTCAAGCGCGTGGACGTCACACTGCCCTGATAGCGGCTGATGCCCAGGCCGGCCAAGTGATTGGCGGCGACTTTGCCCATATCGAACAGGGGTGCGACCAGGCCGTACACCGTGCCTCGGTGCTGAGCGCACTCACCCACGGCGTAAATGCGCGGGTCGTAGGTTTGCAGGGTGTCGTTGACCACAATGCCACGGTCGCAGTGCAGGCCGCTCTCGCGTGCGATCTCAATGTTGGGGCGAATCCCGACGGCCATCACGAGCAGGTCTGTCTCAGCCACATGCCCGTTAGAGAATGCGATTCCGGTGACACGATCTTCACCTAACACGTGGTCGCTGGCGTGCTCCATCAGAAAGTGCATCCCTCGCGCTTCCAGTGACTTCTGCAGCAGGCCTGCGGCGTAGGGGTCAAGCTGGCGCTCCATAAGGTGACTGGCCAGATGGACAACGGTGACGTCCATGCCTTGCTTCAGCAGTCCGTTGGCGGCTTCGAGGCCGAGCAGTCCGCCCCCGATTACCACGGCCTTTCGGTAGTGCTTGGCCGCATGTTGCATGGCGCGCACGTCAGAGATGTCTCGAAAGCCAATAACGCCGGTCTTATCGGCGCCAGGCAGAGGCAACCGAATGGGGTTTGAACCCGTGGCGATGATCAGCTTGTCGTAGGGAATCTGTTCGCCGGTGTCGATTTCAACCGTGCGCGCTGCGCGATGAATTCGCTCGGCCTTGACGCCTGTGCGCAGGGTAATGCCATGGGCCGCGTACCATTCTGCGTCATTCAGTACAATATCTGCCAGCGTGGTTTCATTCGCGAGCAGCGGCGAAAGCATGATGCGGTTGTAGTTGGTGTGTGGTTCTTCCCCAAGCACCGTAATGTCATACGCATCAGGTGCGAGGCGCAGTAGCTCCTCAACGGTGCGCACGCCGGCCATACCGTTTCCGATCAGAACCAGTTGCTGACGATTGCTCATGTGTGTCTCCGCGGTTGGCTATGCGCACTTGAAACGATCAAAGCGCAAGCGCTGTGCCAGCCGTTGAAAATGCGAAATGATGTTTTTATGTGCTTGTATATCCAAGAGAAATAATTATGATGGCCGCATCCTTGGAGGTCGTTCGGTGGTGTGGTGTGAGCAAAAATGATGCGCGATTTACGGGGAATGCTGCATGGCTGGGCGTGTCACCGTTTTTGTCATGTGTTGTGTGTGCGATCCAGATGGGATGCAATTGAGGCAGACGATGAAATTATTGTTGGTGGGGCCAAAGAGCCCGCCGGTGGGCGGCACGACGGTCTTGTTTGACCAATTGTGTGCGTATCTTGAGGGCCAGGATGGAGTAGATCTTACGGTGATTAACTCATCCCCTCACGTTGTTGGGCGAACGCCTGTCGCGATTGCGCGTTTTCTGGCGCGCATTTTTGCGCAAATCCGTCACCACGATGCCTGCGTACTCCATGCCTCCTGTACGTCAAAAATGCCCATGGTGATGGTCGCTGTGCGTTTGGCATCGCTGTTGTTTGGCAAACCTTGCGGTTTTCGCGCGTTTGGTGGCAGTTTTCCCGTGTTTTGGCAGGCGCGGTCTGCGGCAGGGCGATGGTTGCTTGCGCGCAGCGTACTGCGTGCTGATCAAGTGTTCCTCGAGACTCGCGAGTCAGTGGCGTTTGCTAAGGGGCTCACGACAACGCGCGTGGATTGGTTTCCGAACAGCCGACCCGTGTCGCTGCCCGTGCATTCACGCTGGGGTGCAGCACGGCGCTTTGTTTTTATTTCACACGTTAAACCGAGCAAGGGTGTACTGGTCTTGCTGGAGGCGGCTAAGGCGCTGAAGGGCGATGACGTCGTTATTGATGTCTATGGCCCCTTGCAGGACGGCCTCACTGAGGCGGTGTTCCAAGATTCCCGTGTGACCTATTGCGGCGAACTCGCTGCCTCGGCGGTCAGCGACACCTTGCGTCATTACGACGTGCTGCTATTGCCGACGTTTTATCCCGGTGAGGGCTATCCTGGCATTATCCTGGAAGCCTATGCCGAGGCGATGCCGGTGATCACGACTGACTGGCGTTGTATCCCCGAAATCACCAATGACGACTGCGCGATTGTTGTGCCTGTGCAGGACGCACAGGCGTTGCGGGAAGCGATTGAGGCTTTGGTGAATGACCAAGTCTATGTTGAGGAACTGCGCTTGGGGGCGGCCAAGCAGGCGAAAGCTTTCTCGAGCGACGTCTGGGGTGAGTATTTCCTCACGCGCATGCGGGCGTTGGTGTCCCGGTAGATGGCCTTCGCTGAT
>DOIU01000504.1:7905-16541 GCA_003511825.1 Gammaproteobacteria bacterium
TGTCCCAGTAGATGGCCTTCGCTGATGCCTTGTGCAATCAGTATTGGGTTATGCGCCACGGCGAGAGCCTGGCCAACCGCCAGAAGCTGATTGTCAGCCAACCGCAAAACGGGCTGCAGGATTATGGCTTGAGCGCGCGTGGTCAATCGCAGGTTGAGACGTCGGTTCGCCAAGCACACGCCCTGAGCGAGGACACGGTCATCGTGTGCTCGGACTTTCTCCGCACGCGGCAGACTGCAGAGCGCGCCGCGGTCTTGCTCGGCACGCGAACGCCTGTGCAGACAGATGTTCTGTTGCGGGAGCGTGACTTCGGTGCGTTGGAACTAGGGTCTACCGATCACTACCGCGCCGTTTGGGCACTCGATGTGGACGATCCCAGCCATGCGTGCTGGGATGTTGAGCCGATCATGGCCGTGGTCGCGCGCTTGCAAACCCTGTTGTTGGCATTGGAGGCGCGCTACGCAGGGCGGCAATTGTTATTGGTCTCGCACGGCGACATCCTACAGATCTTGCAGACAGTGATGACAGGTGTGTCACCGAGTGCACATCGGTCGGTGCCTCATTTGGGCACGGCCGAGATCCGGCGTATGCCGGTTGAGGATGTATAAAGACTCCGTGACAGGCGGGTTCTGAATCCTAAATAACTCGGTGGTCAGCGGACTAGTGATCCACCGGGTCCATATGGCCTTGTCGACCGTCACTGAAGTAGACATTAAACCGTTGCCGCGCCAGCTCTGCGAAATAGCGTTCAAGCATGCGTTTTTCGTTGGCGTCTGTGATTTTGTCCCAGGGAAGTGCCGCCAGGGCGTAAAACTCGCCGCGCGAGGGTGAGGCTTCATTGGCTTCGCCACGGTAGTAAATGGCTTGCGCTCCGGTATCTGAATCTTCCTCAACGGTGAATAAAAAGCCGAGTGCTACGCGCAAGCCGAGATCAGAGAGCTGCTGGCGCAGGTTGCGCAATGAACCAGAGTGACCGCCTTCGCCACTGTGAGGCAGGCGTAACCCGTCGCCACTGTCGTCGGGCACCAGTAGCACCTCACCATTGCGTTCCACAATAGCACCCACAACCAGATTTGAGTGGGTGTCAGAGGCGTTCACCACCGCTTGCTCAATACACGGCGAGAAGTAGCCACCATGACCGTACCCCAGCGGGTGCAGTTCCTGATGCTCAAAGCCGCATACGCGTCCGATCAGGATGATGTGGTCGCCGGCATCCACGACTTGATGGCGACTGCACTCAAACCACGCCACAACATCATTGATTAAAGGGCTATTCTGGGGGCCGTCTCGCCATGAAGTCCGGTCAAACTTGTCGGTGTCCTTCGAGGCAAACAGGCCCGACAAGTCCTTTTGCGTTTCGCACAGGATGTTCACTGCAAAATGCGTTGACGTTTCAAACACAGGGCGGCTCTCGGCGGTTTTGCCGATGCACACCAGTAACAACGGTGGGTCCAACGAGACGGAGGTGAACGAGTTGGCGGTGAAGCCTCGCGGGGTGCCATCGGCTTCTTTGCAGGTAATGATTGTGACGCCGGTGAGAAAGCGGCCAAAAGCGTTTCTGAGTTCGCGTGCGTTTGTTGGGTCCAAGAAGGTGCTCGTGCTGTGTGTAAGTGAGCGGCAAGTGTAATCAATTGGACGCAGAAATGCAGGTGTGTATACAGCGATGTCTCTTGGTTGGGCAGAGCAAAGGGTGTTTGTATTAATCTCCTTACTGACTGTGCGGAATTGCGTTTTTTTGCTAGACTAGCGCTGTTAGTAGCCAGTCCAGCCAACGCAATCGAGGTCTTCGGATTTGGTGTTCATTTTTACAGGAGGCTCGTCGTGTCCGTTGATTCAGATTCCAGTTTGATTAAGTCATTCGTCTCAGTGCTAGGTGGCTTGG
Organism: Gammaproteobacteria bacterium; assembly: GCA_003511825.1. Classification (GTDB taxonomy): domain Bacteria; phylum Pseudomonadota; class Gammaproteobacteria; order Granulosicoccales; family Granulosicoccaceae; genus UBA7957. The sequence goes on from DOIU01000504.1 coordinate 9,788, forward strand.
TGCTTTTTACTGCCTGCATCATGTATTTAGCGACGGTGGTGGCGCCACCCAATGACTATTCGAGCCGTTTGGTGCAGGATTCTATCCTCAGCCGGATTGAGCCTATCGGTAAGGTGAGGACCGCTGCCGATGTGCCCGCAGCCGACGCGACGCAAACTGCTGATGCCGGTGGCGAAGAAGGCGGTGTGCCCGCAGCCATTCGCACGGCGGTCGATTCCGTGTGTGGCGCCTGCCATGCGTCAGGTGTTGCTGGTGCACCTAAGTTTGGTGACAAGGCCACGTGGGACGCGCGCGCAGAGGCTGGCCTGGATGGCATGACAGCGACCGTTATCTCCGGCAAGGGGGCCATGCCGCCCAGAGGTGGCACACAATTGTCCGACGCGGAGTTGTTACAGGCTGTCGAATACATGCTGACGAAGTAGTCGGCTCATTTGCGATCACGTATCAAAAAGCGCCGGTCATGCCGGCGCTTTTTGGTTTCTGGGTCATAGTCAGGCAGGCAACCGCTCAGTCACGACGCAAGCGCTCATTGACCGCGATGGGCGTTGGGTAGTGCCGCACTATCCAGTATGAGCTCACCAAGAATGACAAGATGGTCGCGGTTTGAATCAAGGAGGCACCACGTTCGCTGATAATGGCAGAGCTCGACGAGACCACCACGATCAGCAGCGCGAACTCGCTGATCTGACCGAGCCGCACCCCTATCTCGCCCGCCAGCCGTTCTTTTTCCTTTTCGCGCTTCAGCAGTAACCGAAAAACCTGCGGCTTGAGCGCGAGCGCAAACGCCGCGAGTGCCATCCCCGGAAGCAGCACACCACCCAGCATACTCAGGTCATAACCGGCACCCAGGGCAAAAAAGAACATCACCAGGAAGAAATCACGCAGGGGTTTAAGGCTCTCAGCGATATAGCGTGCGATCGGGTTGGCCGCTAAGGTGACGCCGGCGATGAACGCACCGATCTCGTGAGACAGGCCGGCCATGCGACCCAACTCGGCGATGCCCAGGCACCAGCCAATGGCCAACAGAAAAATGTACTCTTTGATTTGATCAAACTGCGCGAACAGTTTGAGTAACACGTAGCGCGAGAAAAAATAAGAACCTGCGGCGATGGCGGGCAGTGCAACCAGGATATTCACTGATTCGCGCAGCAGATTGCCTTCGTTGCCTAAACCTTGAACGACCAGCATGATAATGACCGCCAGCATGTCCTGCAGCAGCAATATACTGACAATGATTTCGCCCATATGCTGGTGATGGAGCGCGCTGGTAGGCAGCAGCTTGAGGCCGATTATCGTGCTCGAGAACATCATTACGGCGCCAATCAGCGCCGCATCGGTCCAGCTGAAGCCGAAGGCCAGAGCGATAGCGCCACCGCCCAGCGCAAAGATGGCACAGCTGGCCGCGGTGACAACCACGGCCTCGCGAAACAGGTGCTGCAGATCTTTGGGTTCGAGGTTCAGGCCGAGCAGAAAGAGCAAGAAAATGATCCCAACTTCGGCGATATCAGCGATCAGTTCGGCGTCCGAGACCAGCTGCAGGCCCCACGGCCCCATGAGCACGCCCAACGCTATGTAAGCGACGAGCAGTGCCTGGCGCGCGTACAAGGCAACGGTGCTGATCACCGCAGCACCGGTGAAAATCAGAAACATGGAAAAAACAATTGAGTGATCGTGCATGGGTGGTCCTGTGCGCAAGATGAGCATTTTAGCGACTGCCACATCTTGGGATTGAAGGTTTCAAATACAGCGTGATAGGGCTCTTGTCAGCGATGAGCTCCCCTTTCGGCTGTGCCAATAATATGCTATTTCTCGATGCTCGTTGTTAATTGATGGTGTTTGTCAAATTATTGATATTGCTTGTTTTTATTGCTTATCTGTGATGGTTTTTGTCTGCAATAATTGAAAAAAAAGCGCAGCAATCTACCTCGAAACAATATTTTTCTACAAAAACCAGCTTAATATGCGGCAATATGGGACATAAACACTGGTAAACCTTATGTTCACCGGTTTATTATATTGGGCGATACTAATATACTGGTCCCGTATCAAACAGGGATTCTCACATAGGTAGAATGGCAATGGCAGACAGTCCACAACTCATGACACAGGATGAAGACATTGAGCGTGCCTCGCGGTCGCTGAAGGCAATGTCCCATCCATTGCGTTTGAAAATCCTGTGCACATTGGGCGATGAAGAAGTCAGTGTGCAGGATATCGTCGAAAATGTCGGCACCTCGCAAAGCAATATTTCTCAGCATCTTGCAGTTTTACGTGATAAAGGTATCCTTGCCTCGCGCAAAGACGCTAACCGAGTCTACTATCGGGTTGGCGATGCGAGAACGCTGCGGTTGATTGGCATGATGCAGGACGTATTTTGCTCCCATCCGCAGGTATAATCCTTTGTTATCAGGCTGGCTGGAAGCCCGTGGCCTGAAGCAGCACACAGTGCTACCGGTGTACCGGTTTCTGACCTTAAATGTCCCAGTTTATTGAATTTGTAGGTAATAACCTACTTTTGTTTGTATCTTTGTTGGTTGTGCTGGGCATGATTGCCTATATGGAGTATCAACGCTTCTTCTCCGGCACAACGCATATCTCAGTGCCTGACGCGTTGCGCTTGCAGAATGACGAAGATGCGCTCTTTATTGACGTCAGAGAAGTCAATGAATTTAAGAGCGGGCACATTCTCGATGCCAAAAATCACCCCATGAGCAACTTTGAGAAAAATCTCGGCCAGCTCGACAAACACAAAAACACACCCTTAGTCGTCTATTGTGCCACGGGGTCGCGCTCCTCGCGCGCCTGCACTAAATTGCGCAAGCGTGAGTTTGCGTCGGTCTACAATCTCTCTGGCGGCGTCACAGCTTGGGAAAAAGCCTCGCTGCCGTTGGTCACCAAGTAGCTGACGCCCGTGTCGATTCAGCCTGTGGTGGTTTATGCTTCTGCGCTGTGCCCCTATTGCCGCTGGGCAAAAGCGCTGCTCGAGCAACGTGGCATCGACTACCAGGAGATTGGTGTCGACACGGATCGCGAGAAATGGGCTGAGATGCAGCAGCGCAGCGGACGCCATACCGTACCTCAAATCTTTTTTGGTGACCGGCACATCGGTGGCTTTGATGATCTCTCAGCATTGGATCGCAGCGGCGGGCTCAACCAGCTGCTGACAGATGACTGACCCCGCCAGTCATCAACGAGCAGCGATCACGCAATACCATACTCTTTTTTTTTTAATCTATTGGCAGTGAATGACTCATGGCAGAAGAACAAAATACAGCAGAAGGCGAGGGCGCAAAGCCAGCTCAGAACTTCCGTATTCAGAAGGTGTACATTAAAGATGTGTCTTTTGAATCGCCTAACACGCCGACATTGTTTGTCGGAAAATCCCAGTGGAAGCCCGAGGTCAATCTGCAACTCAATTCCGAGAGCCGCGCTGTTGCGACAGACGTTTATGAAACGGTACTGACCGTGACGGTCACGGTGAAGTCTGAAGAGCAGACCGCATACCTGATTGAAGTGAAGCAGGCGGGGCTATTCACCTTGCAAGGCTTTGATGATAACAGTCGAGGCGGATTGCTGGGCAGTTACTGCCCGAACATTCTGTTCCCGTTTGCGCGCGAAGTCGTGGCTGATTTGGTCGTCAAGGGTGGGTTCCCACAGTTGCTGTTGGAGCCGATTAACTTTGATGCGCTCTATGCTCAGCACTTGGAGCAAGCCAAACAAAACGCGCCCGCTTCTGACACGCCGCAATAGCGGCGTACTGGCAAGCTATGGCAGATTCGCCAACTTTGCTCGTGATGGGCGCAGGTTCATGGGGAACCGCGCTCGCGTCTTTGCTGGCGCGCAACGGCCACCCCACGGTGTTGTGGGGGCGGTCAGCCGATGCGATGCAGGCGATGCGCGATGCCAAAGAGAATGCGCGCTACCTGCCAGGCCTACCCTTGCCGGATTGCCTGCAATTCACATCGGACTTGCAACCCGCTCTGGCATCCTGCGAAGGCGTACTGCTGGGCGTTCCCACCAACGCATTCTCCTCCACCCTTGATGTATTGAGCCCGACGCTGCGTGACGATCAGACGTTGATGTGGGCGTGTAAAGGGCTGGACTCCGGCAGTGGTCGGTTGCTGCATGCGATTGTCCACGAGCGATTGGGCGAGCACAGGCCGTCGGCATTGATCTCGGGTCCTACCTTCGCGGCGGAGCTGGCGGCCAATCAGCCTACCGCTGCAACCGTGGCTGCGTTTGATCTCAACGTGGCTGAGCGCGTTGCACGATGGCTCCACGGCGATAACTTCCGCGCCTACAGCACTGACGATATGGTGGGCGTGGAAGTCGGTGGCGCGCTCAAGAATGTCTTTGCCATAGCGGCAGGCATTTCTGATGGACTTGGGTTTGGTTCTAATGCGCGAGCGGCCCTCATCACGCGCGGCTTGGCTGAATTGATGCGCCTTGGTGTTGCCATGGGCGCCCGGCCGGAAACGCTCATGGGTTTGTCAGGCATGGGGGATTTGGTACTCACCTGTACCGACGACCAGTCGCGGAATCGGCGATTTGGTTTGTGTCTGGCGCGCGGCTTGTCGGTGCAAGCGGCCTTGGATGAAATTGCACAAGTGGTCGAAGGCGTTAAGACCACCGGTGATGCGCAAAAACTGGCGCAGCAGTACGGCGTTGAGATGCCGATTGTGCAAGAAGTGCATGCCGTGATCGCGGACGGTAAATCGCCGCGTGCCGCTGTGCGCGACCTGCTCTCACGTACACCTAAGCAAGAAACCTAGTCCCTCACGATTCAAAGCCAGTGCGCGCTGGCCTTTTATTGCCCACCTGTAAAGCCGTTCTGCCGCCATGCCTCAAAGGCGATGATCGAGACGGCGTTCGCCAGATTAATACTGCGGCTTGCTGTGCACATCGGGATACGGATTTTCTGGTTGTCAGGCAGGTTTTCTAGCAGGTCTGCCGGCAGCCCTCTCGACTCTGGACCAAACAGCAGCGTGTCGCCCGGTTGATAGTGGACGTCGGCGTATGACCTCGTTGCGCGCGTGGTGCAGGCAAAGAGCCGCTGCCCTGGCTGCGCGGTGGTGAAGGCCGTGTAGTCTTCATGCTCTACCACTTGCGCATATTCGTGGTAATCCAAGCCTGCGCGTCGCAGTTTCTTCTCTCCCAGCTGAAAACCCAAGGGATGAATCACGTGCAACTGGAAGCCGACGTTGGCGCAAAGGCGAATAAGACTGCCGGTGTTGGCAGGAATCTCGGGTTCAAACAGCGCGATGTGAAACACGGGGCAATCCAAATCGATGATTATAGCGAGATTGCTTGTCAGGGATGTATTGCCGTTTCGTGTTTTTTGGCTATAAGACATAGAGGAGTCTTATCGTTGTACACGGGGCTGTATTTTTGCTGCGACGCATATCCCGTGTGCCGGTCGTCAAACCAGAGTGCATCCTATGAGTGTGCAAGAGCAGATTGAAAGCGCTGAATTCAGTGAAGTAGAGTACTGCCGATTCTTCTCCCTGCTGGAATCGCCGTTTGGGACTGATTTCGATTGCAGCAAGTTCTACCCGGGCGGCAATCGCCAGAACGTGCTGGATGATGTCTTGATTCGTATCTTTAAGCGCGCGCCTTTTGTGTTTGTGCGTGGCGAACCCGGTGCGGGGAAAACGGCCTTGTGTCGCATGGTCGCGCATACACTCTCCGATCAGCTCTGTCTCTATGCGAACAACTCGGGACGTTCACGCGCGATTTCCCTGGAAAAACAGCTGGCTGAGGGCCTGCTTCTCAGCGCGCCTGTGAGCCCGGCGATGGATCGCATTGAAGACGCCTTGCTTGAGCAAGTGGCTTTGCGAGGGCAGGTCGTGATCATGCTTGAGGGTCTCCGTTGTCTGAGTGCCGAGCATTTCCAGTGGTTAACCAAGTTACAGCACGACGCTGCACAGGCAGGTGGCTGTATCACACTGGTATTCCTATACGGTAAAGACGAATTGGATGCGCTGGCCCATGAGTTGGCGGGCCATATGCAAGGTGTGTTGGTGCTGGATTCGCTCACAGAGTACGAGACCTTTGAATTCCTCAACGACCATTTGCGCGCTTGTGGTCATCCTCAGGCCGATGTGTTTTCACGAGACACCGCGAGTCTGATTGCCCGAGACGCCGGAGGCGTTTTATTCCACATTGTGAGTCTGGCTAATGCAACTCTGCGACGCGCCTTCAGGCGCAACGCACACCAGCCGCAGACCTTGGATGTGCCGGTAACGCGTCCACTGGATACTGACGAACGTACACAGCGAAGTGCCACCTTATCGACAGCGCGTAGCACCCTCGTGTTGGGTGTGATTGGCGGTGGCATCATGATGATGCTCATCTGGAGTTTGTTGGGTGAGTATGGCGGCGATGCTCCGATAGCGGCTGATCTTGCCGCGAATCAGCTCGGCACATCACACGTGCAGGTCCATCCTAGCGACTGATCAACAATATCGGCATTATGTGAGCGCCTTCACATTTCCGGTGCAAGTTCTCATACAGAATACGGCCGTGCTTCAGGAAGAGGCACGGCATCACAGTATGAGTCGAAAATAAAATGCTGGAAATACGCGCGAAAGGAATCGGGCTGCGAACGCTGTCATTTTTGCTGATTCTGCCACTGATTGTTGGGTGTCGGTCAGTCCCCTCTGAGACCTCGTCAGTCTCTCAAGCTCCCGTTTCCCCTCTGCTTACGGACTATGCCGATCAATTTATGGGCGAGCCGAGCATCCCGGATGTGATT
>DOIU01000012.1:0-8595 GCA_003511825.1 Gammaproteobacteria bacterium
CATCAAGCTGATGACCGACGGTATCTTACTGGCAGAAATCCAGAGCGATCGCTATCTCAATCAATACGACACCTTGATCATTGACGAGGCGCACGAACGGTCACTGAATATTGATTTCCTGCTCGGATATCTCAAGCAGTTACTGCCGCGTCGCCCAGACCTTAAACTGATCGTGACATCGGCGACGATTGACCCGGAGCGCTTTTCCCGGCACTTCGCCGATGCACCTATCATTGGGGTTGAAGGTCGCACCTGGCCGGTGGAGGTCCGCTATGAGACGGCCACTGCTGATCAACTCAACGTTGACAGCGTGTCTGATGAAGAGCGCCTCCTCGATGCGTGTGAAACCCTTGCGGCCGAAGGAAGTGGAGACATCCTTGTCTTCTTGCCGGGTGAGAGAGAGATACGCGACCATTTGAAGTATCTCACTCGCCATTTGCCCAATCATAAGCGACTGCGCGGTACCGAGGTATTGCCCTTGTTTGCGCGGTTGTCGCAGACAGAGCAGAATAGAATCTTTGCGTCGCATGACAAGCGCCGCATCGTGCTGGCGACCAATGTCGCCGAAACGTCGCTGACAGTGCCGGGTATTCGGTACGTGGTTGATTTTGGCTTGGCGCGCATGTCGCGTTACAGCGTGCGCAGCAAGGTGCAGCGACTGCCGATCGAGAAAATATCGCAAGCATCGGCCAACCAGCGCAAAGGGCGATGCGGTCGGGAAGCGCCAGGTATTTGCATACGCCTGTATTCAGAGGATGACTTTGAGGCGCGTCCTGAATTCACTGAGCCTGAGATTCTCCGAACTAACTTAGCAGCCGTCATCCTCCAGATGGAAGCCATGCAGCTTGGGCACGTGGAATCTTTTCCCTTTGTAGAGTCACCGGAATCCAAGTACGTCAACGACGGTTACCGCTTGTTGCATGAAATCAGTGCGGTGGATGATGCACGCAAGCTGACCAAGCTCGGTCGTGCACTCGCGCGTTTGCCGATTGATCCCAGGTTGGCGCGGATGCTGTTCGCTGCGCGTGAGGAAGGGTGCGTTGCAGAGATACTCACGATTGTGAGTGCTTTGTCAGTGCAAGACCCGCGCGAACGCCCCATGGATCACCAACAGGCGGCCGATGAGCAGCATGCAGAGTTCAATGATCCGCGATCAGATTTCGTGGCCTGGCTGAATCTGCATGCGTTTCTTGAGGTTCAGCAAGAGCGTCTGTCCGGGTCGCGGTTCCGCAAGATGTGCCAGCAGCGATTTTTGTCGTGGGTCCGCATCCGCGAATGGCGGGACGTGCGACGGCAGCTGACCAGCATGTTACGCGACTCAGGGTTTACCACGATCAGCTCCAGCGATGATTACGACAAGATCCACCGCGCGCTGCTGACAGGCCTGTTGGCCAACGTTGCGATCAAGACTGACAAGCAAGACTATCTTGGCACGCGCAACCGAAAGCTCGGTATTTTCCCAGGGTCGGGCTTGTTTAAATCTGGCCCAAAGTGGTTGGTCTCTGCGGAGATCAGCCAGACATCGCGTCTCTATGCGCGCACTGTCGCGTCTATCCAGGTGAGTTGGATTGAGCGCGCCGCAGAGCACCTGCTCAAATACGCGTACTATGAGCCACATTGGCATCGTAAACGTGGTCATGTGGGGGCGTACGCGCGCTCAACACTGTTTGGCCTTGAGATTAATCCTAAAAAACGAGTCAATTATGGTCCGATCAACCCCCGTGAGTCTCGTGATGTGTTTATTCGTGAGGCATTGGTCGAGGGGCGATTAGACACGAAAGCTGGGTTTTTGCGTCACAATCTGGATCTGGTCGATGATGTGCGCAGCTTGGAAGACAAGTCCCGTCGTCGCGACATCCTGGTTGATAGCCAACACCTGTACGCATTTTATGATCGCATTGTTCCCGAAGGTGTCTATAGCAAACCCAGCTTTGAAACCTGGCGAGAAACTTATGAGGAACAGCACCCACGTGGCCTGTATTACGATCGTGAACAGCTGTTGCGCGTAGAAGGGGCAGATGCGGTCTCATTGGCGGACTTTCCCGATCACATGGAGTTTTCGGGCATTGTGCTCCCGCTGAGTTATCACTTTGATCCTAATGCTGATGACGACGGTGTGACCTTGACCGTGCCCGCCACTGTTGTGAATCGTGTGTCAAGACAGCAGTGCGAATGGCTGGTGCCCGGTTTACTCGAAGAAAAAATACAAGCCCTGCTGCGCGCGTTACCCAAACATCTGCGCCGCAACTATGTGCCGGTGCCGGATGTTGCGCGAAGCTGTATGCAGCGATTGCAGAGCGGTGACAAGCCGTTGCTTGAAGCGCTCTCTCACGAGTTGTTACGCGCGAAGGGCAGTGCACCGAAGACGTCGGACTGGAACCTAGACGCGCTCTCAGACTACCTGACAATGAACTTCCGTCTGATTGATCAAGACGGCAACGTGATTGAGGAAGGCAGGGACCTGAAGCGACTGCAAACGCGGTATGCTCACCACGTGGAGGAGAACCTCGCTCAAAACGTCGGCAATGATTTTGAGCGAGACAATATTCGCGATTGGAATTTCGGTGATTTACCGAATGCGGTTGAGATCGAAGCCAATGGGGTAAAAATGCAGGGCTACCCTGCGCTGACCGCCGAAGAAGGGCGCATTTCGCTCAGGTTGTTTTCCAGTGAAAATGTCGCTGAATATGAGATGCATTATGGTTTGCGTGCCTTGTACAAAGTGGTGCTGGCGGATGAAGTCAAGTACATGCGGCGCAAATTGCCAGGGTTGCAGCAACTGTGTATTCGTTTCGCACCGTTTGGCTCTTGCGAGGCACTGACTGAAGACATTGTCGATGCGTCGATTGATCGCAGCTTCATTCTGGGAAGCGCGCTGCCGCGTCGCCGTGAGGAATTTACCCAACGAGTCAGTCAGGGTAGGCCGAAGTTACTCACCGAGGCAACATCGATTTGCGCGCTGCTAGAACGCATTCTTGATAAGAACCGCGCGTTGGCGAAGCGTTTGGACGGATCCGTGTCGCTGAGTTGGATCGAGCCTGCCATGGATATCCGTGAGCAGTTGTCACGATTGATCTTCGTGGGGTTTGTTAGCCAGACCCCCAGCAAATGGCTGGCGCGGTATCCGGCGTATTTGGAGGCGATAGACCGTCGCTTGGACGCGATTGATCAAAGCCCCGATAAAGATCGTAGGCGTCGTGCTGAGTACCTGCCCTTGTGGGAAAAGTTTCATGCACTCCCCGCGCACAATGATGCGTTGACGCACTATGAGTCCCAGCATACTGAGCTGCGCTGGTTGCTGGAGGAGCTCCGAGTGTCAGTGTTTGCTCAGGCTGTGGGCACCCAGGAAAAGGTTTCTCTCCCGCGCATTGAGAAAAAGATCCAGGCCTTGTGCTGAGTGGAGACATGGAGCGATGTGCTTCAACTGTTGAGAGGAAATAGCCATTAAGTATCTTTGGATAGGATGTTTTTTCGCGGTGTTCGTAGGGTCTGGCATCGCGCCTAAAGACAGGTTTACCTGGGCGTTAGAGGTTGCGCCAGCCGTTATCGGATTGGCGTTGATGGCAGCCACCTATCGGTCTTTTCGACTGACACCATTATTGTATTTTATGGTGCTGCTGCATTGCATCGTATTGATGGTCGGAGGGCACTATACCTACGCAGAAGTGCCCTTGTTTGATGGCTTGTTTGGCGCTGGGCGTAACAATTACGACAAAGTCGGGCACTTTTTTCAGGGATTCGTGCCGGCATTGTTGGCCAGAGAAATCCTGCTAAGAAAGCACGTTGTGAATGGCGCCATCTGGCGAAACGTGCTGGTTGTTTCTGTGTGCTTGGCCTTTAGCGCGTTTTATGAATTGATCGAGTGGTGGGTGGCGCTGGCGACCGGCGAAGATGCAGAAGCGTTCCTCGGGACGCAAGGGTATGTGTGGGACACCCAATCCGATATGGCGTTTGCGCTTCTCGGGGCCTTGTGTTGCTTGGCTTTTTTATCTCGACGGCACGATGCGCAGTTAGCCGTGCTTCAACAATGAGGGTGCGCTGCGTCGTTTGAAGGCGTGGGTAGCGGAGTGCTACCCACGCGGGTCGGAGTGCTATAGCCCGTTAGCAGCAGAGCCAAAGAACAGCGTGTCTTGCTCAGCGCGAAGGCTGTCGCATTGTCTGCCCGCCGGCAAGTCGACGTCGTCGTAGGTCAACGCCTGGTCTTTCGGTACATCTCGCTTGAGCACGCAACCTTCGGCAAGGCCCATGGGCAGCAGACGGTCACGATGGACAACCTCGGCATTCTCGGCTTCGCCGTAGGTCATATACCAACCAATGCCATCGAGAGTTTCTCCCGCCTTAAGGTCAATCTTCGCCGTTGTGACGACGTCAACCGTTGGTGCGCCCAGCGGTGCAACAGCCGCATCGGCAAACAACACGGCGCGCGCGATGGTATTGTGTACTTCAAAGTGGCACAGATGATATGGGTTAAAGAAGCAATACAGCTGACCCTTACCCACTTTGTAGAGGTTGAGGTAATGTTGCTGCTGTGGATGGTCGTGCATGCCAAGCACAAAGATGCCGCCGTTGGGCACTGCGCCCACGACATAGTCCACAATACCGGGCCCATCTTGTAAGTCTTCCAGGGGAAACCAATCAACGGCGCCTTCAATGGGCGTGCCCGGGTCAACCGTCGGGCCGTGCATACCACGCTTGGCGACACGCATGCCGGTCGCGTTAGCGACGATCGCTTGCTCAAAAGATATCTTGGAGCCGTCGGCAAAGGAGGTGACCATATGCGGCTGCTGCCCCCACTGCTCGGCAAACGCTTTTTGCGTGGTGGGGTTGCGGTAAGGGTCTTGCAGGCCCTTGATATTGCCGCAAAGGACAGGTTTGACCCCCATGCCTTTGACAAAGCGGAACAGGTTAACGATAACGCCGGGTTGATCACCATCAACATTGGTGTAGACAACGCCCGCCTTATCCGCTCTGAGTTTGAGCAGAGGGCCTAGGGTACTGTCGAGCTCGGCATTCATCAAGATAATGTGTTTGCCGTGTTCGATGGTTTTGAGCGCCACCTCAGCGCCAAACTCGATCGCACCTGTTACCTCAAGTACGGCATCGACGCCTTCAGCCTCACACAGCGCGAGCGCGTTGTCGGTGATGGCATATTTACCCTGTGCGATCGCGTCTTCCAATTCGGCGACATTGGCCACCTCGGCAACATCGCTAACGCCAGCTTCGGCATAGGCGCGTCGCGCGCCATCAATGTTGCGGTTAGAAATACAAACGAGGTCCATGCCTTCAACGTTGTTGAGAATGTTTAAGGCGACGCCTCGTCCCATAAAGCCAGCGCCGACCATAGCCACCTTAATCGGTTTGCCTTCAGCATGACGCTTCTGTAGTGCGGTATCGACGATTATCATTGCGTTTAACCCTCGTAATCAGCCCAGCTAGCGTCTTTCTCTGAAATAACGCTGGGGGTGACCGGCCAATCGATCGCGAAGCGTGGATCGTCCCAACGAATGCCGGATTCTGAATCTGGCACGTAACTTTGTGAGACCATGTAAAACGCGTCGGTGTTATCTTCGAGCGTGACGAAGCCGTGAGCGAAGTCTCGGGGTACGAACAACGCGGTGCGATTGTCAGCGGTCAGCTCAACGCCGATCCACTCGCCGTAGGTAGGTGAGTCCTTGCGCAAATCAATGATCACATCATAGAGCGCGCCTCGCGTGCACCGCACCAGCTTGGTTTCTTGGTAGGGATCAACTTGGTAATGCATACCACGAAGTGTGCCGGCCTTGTCATTCCAAGATGTATTCGCTTGTTTGACATCAGAGATGAGATTGTGGTCGTCGAATTCCTGCGTACAGAATGTACGCGCGAAAAAGCCACGGTCATCCTCGAGCCGGTTGAGATCAATGATGTAGGCGCCGGCGAGTTTGGTTTCTGTGAATTTCATCCGTTCGTCCTATCGGGTCCAGTGCAGATCGCGATTGATGCGTTGATTGTCCAGGTGCCCGTTCAGCACGCGCAGGCGAATGTATTCAGACTCGCGGAAGTTTGCGTCGTTAAATCCCATCGCCTCAAGGCCGGCTTTCAAGCCCTCGACGGCTTCGATCAGGCTGACCTGTGGTTGATGGTTGGGCGCCAGCTCGCGAAACTTCGCAAAACTGACTTGATAAGAGCGCTTATCGGGAACGGCGTCGGGGTTGATTGAGACCTTGGTGTTTGGCACGACTTGCTCAACGGCGGCGGCCAAGTCTTTCACCTGGTAGTTCCATTCATCGCTGCCGGCGTTGACAGCAAGGAAGTTGCCACCGTTGTCAGCCTGGCGTGAAACACCCCAGTCTATCGCGCGAGCCATGTCTTTAATGTGAATGAGCGGGCGCCACGGTGTGCCGTCACTGAGGATTGAAATTTCGCCGGTCGTGACCGCGCCAGCGACAAAGTCATTGAGTACCAGATCAAGTCGCGTGCGTTCGCTCATGCCGCAGGCTGTTGCGAAACGCAAGCATGTGACGACGAAGTTATCGTCGGCCAGCGGGGCGACGCCTTGTTCGGTGCCGATCTTTGAGCGCGCGTAGGCCGTGAGCGGGTTGAGCTCATCATTCTCACTGCGGGGCCCGCCTTCGGCACAACCGTAGACGCTGCAGCTCGAAGCGAACACATAGTTCTTCACGCCGGCGGCTTTGGCCATCTCTGCCAGTCGAATACTGGATTGGCAATTGATGGCATCGGTGACTTGCTCAAAGGTTTTACCCATGGGGTCATTGCTGACGGCTGCGAGATGAACGACGGCGTCAAAACCTTGGAGCATGTCGGCGTTTAAGGTGCGCACGTCGCCATACAACTGCTGGTCAATGCGTGTCTCCGGCAGCATGGTCGCACCCGTCAGGCAATGCGCGAAAAAACCTTCGTCGAGGCCGACGACTGTTGAATCCGGATAAGAGGCCTTGATCTGATCCGCGACGCTCGGGCCGATGTAACCCATGTTACCGGTAATCAATACTTTCACGATGTTCTCCAAAGAAAGGCAATAAAAACTCATGCGGCGGACAATGCCGCGACTGAACCCTAACCTCCCTGAATTACCAACAGTTTTGCGCTTCGGGCAGGTATTTGGTTAATTAGTGTAAACAGGCCCTGCGACAAATTCTATGTCAGCTCACTTACAAGCTGGTCGGCGATAGCCATGGAGGCTGTCAACCCCGGTGACTCTATGCCATACAGGGCAACCCAACCGGGTACGCCATGGTGTTTTTCGGTGTGAATCAAAAAGTCTGCAGCGTCTTCGCCGGGACCTGCGACTTTGGGGCGAATACCCGCATAGGCAGGCTCTAACTGCCCATCACGCAATTCGGGATAATACGCGCGCACGGCGCCATAGAAAGCAGCCGCGCGATCAGGATCAACGGTGTAATCAATGTCGTCAACCCATTGTGTGTCGGGGCCAAACCGTGCCTGCCCTTGTAAATCTAGCGTGAGGTGTACGCCGAGTCCTTCATTATTGGGCATAGGGTAGATTAAGCGTGAGAATGGCGCTTTACCGGCCAAGGTAAAATAGCAGCCTCGTGACAGATAGCGCGTCGGAATACTCTTGGCAGGAATACCCAGAATACTCTGCGCGATGTCTTGCGCACCGAGTCCGGCACAATTCACCAGCTCTCGACAGGTAATCATCGTCGGCTCATCGCCACCCACCGACAGACGAAAACCGCCATCAATTACTTCGCCCGATACCACCGGGCTACCCACGGCTACCACGCCGCCGTGCTTTTCCAAGTCGCTTTGGTACGCCAACATCAACTCATGACTATTAATAATGCCGGTTGAAGGCGACAGCAGTGCACGTACAGCCCGTAGATTGGGTTCGAGGGTTTGCAGTTCGGCTTGCTCCACATAGCGTATATCGTCAACACCGTTGTTAACGGCTTTTTGGTGGATCGTTGACAGGTTTTCGCTTTGTGCGTCATCCGTGGCGACAATGAGTTTGCCGAGCCGCTGGTATTCCACATGATGCGTGTCGCAATAGGCGTAGAGCATGTCGCGGCCGCGCACACAGAGCTTGGCTTTCAGGCTGCCCTGTGGGTAGTAAATACCGGCATGAATGACTTCACTGTTGCGTGAGCTGGTCTCTTGCCCGATATGCGCATGCCGCTCCAGTACGATCACTTCGCGGCCTGTTGCGGCGAGGGCTCGTGCGGCTGCGAGTCCGACGATGCCTGCACCGATGACGATGGCGTCTATGTCCATGGGGTTGGGTTCCGATGCTGACTGCCGGGTAGTGTCATGTGTTTGCCTGGCAGCGTCATTGTAAACGAATCTTGCTGAGGTCAGATGAACATCTTGCGCGAGCGACTGCGGTTTCGCTGAATACGCTGATGGTGGTTAAAGCGCCTTTTTATATTGCGTCGCCGACGGCGGAAGTGAGTTCATTGACCCGGCATGCCTATATCGGCATACCGGGTTGGAACGTGAGAGCCTACTCCGAGAGTTACTGACGTCGTCGACGACGACCGATCAGCGCACCCAAGGCGAGGGCAAGTATAGACAAGTGGCTGATGGAACCGCTGCCGCCATCGTCATCGCCATCACCGTCACCGTCACCGTCAC
>DOIU01000012.1:8926-16816 GCA_003511825.1 Gammaproteobacteria bacterium
CACCGTCACCGTCACCGTCACCACCATTGCTTCCGTTGCTGCCATTGCCGGTCCCATTGCTGCCATTACCACCGCTACCGAGGTCGCCCGTGATACGCACCGTCATCGTGGAGGTGGCGAGGTTGCATTGTGTCAGGTCAACGTTGGCTTTGAAGGACGCAGGGTTCAGCACAAACCACTGTTTTTCATTAAACAAGCTGGCAAGTACAGTCACATTCATGGATTCAATATCAGACCCGCTGAGGCCGGTCCAGATGGCGGTTGCGTCAAAATCCCAGTTTTGGCCGCCAAAGGATGGTGGGCCGCCGTTGGTTGTGCTGACTGAGCTGCCATTCTTAGCGATGTTGTCGGGTTCGCCATTGGGGTTTGCGCTGCCGATGCTTTTATGGGCTTTCAGTACGAGACCGCCACCGTCGACGTCAGGTGAAGGCGCAGCGTCACTGGTAATCGTGAACTGGTTGCCGCCGGGATCAGTGGCGGACGCATTGCGTCGGCCTTGAAACAACATGGTCAGTGTGATCGGCTCGGCCGTGTTATCGCCGACATTACAGCCAGGGATGGAGTCAACCGTTTGATTAATGGCCCACGAACGTCCGACGACGCCGCCGTCCACGGGTGCGTCATTCCAGGAACCTTGTGCCTCGGCGCTCAGATCAATCGAGTTAACGTCTAACGAGCCGCCGTTGTAGATGGGCACTATTGAGCTATCGTTTGCCGTGTAAGATGTCGCGATAGGCGCTACTGCGTTGATGTTCGTCAGCGCGAACTCACCGCCAGCGGCCGTGGCGCGCCAATCAGCTTCTGTCACGGTGTAGGTAAAGCTGTCGGAGACGTTAAAGCTCTCAGACGGCGTGTATACAATAGCGCCACCAACGATTTGTACCGAGCCGGTGGAGGGCTGTGTGGCGATCTGCAGTGTTGCTGCATCGACATCGCCATCATTGGCGAGTACATCAATGTTGACTGGGTCTGGGCTGTTAATCACAACCGCATCATCAACGCCTGCGACGGGCGTTCTTGGCTCGTGGGCTGCGTGGCTGATTCCCGCGAGGGCGCAGCAGGCTGCACTGGCGCAGATAGCCACCTGAGTGCGACGAAATGCGGGTCGAAGTTGAATACTCATTTAACAAATTCCTCTCAAAGTCGAAGGTCAAAACCGGGACGGGTTCATGTGTGATCGCGACGTAGCTTGGGATGCACACTATCGGTAGCCGTCTAATGCCGCCCGACACCTCTGCAACCACGCCAGTTCAACTCCACGAGTGTAGCTATAAACAGCGTTTTTTGAAGGAACATGATCGTATTAAAATGCCGGGTTTTCGGCGTGCGGCAGGGCCGCTTTTCTCTGGTTTAGATCAGCGGCAGTTTGTGCGGGTTTTGTAATCTTATTCAGCGGTGATGCTGGCTATCGCCAGCGCGTTGTAAGCGTTGGTTTTCGAGAACTTGTTCTCGCAATCCTATTTGGCGTGCCAATAAGTCAATGTGTTGGCGCAAGATGTAGAGCTCATGCGCATAACCCAAAGGCACTTCAATCGCTTTGACTTCGCGCTCGATTTTGTCCAGGTTGGCCAGGCAGTGTTCCAGATTTTCTTCGCTGGGTATCTCTGTGGCGCTTTGGTCAACGAGCTGGAGCTCCTCATACCAATGGAATATTTTCTTGCGCACCGTCCATCGGTAGGTGGGGGGTAGAATCTTTGATAGCGGCAGTAACAAGGCAATCAGCGGCAACAGCAAGACTTTTAAGCGGTCGACTAACGTCGCTGCCCAGAAAGGGAGAAAGCGTTGCAAAAAAGGAGGGCCTGATTTGTAGTAGCGTGCGGCCTCTGGACTCAGTGGAAAATCGAGGAAATCAGCTGACGGAAACTGTCCTTCGGCTGACAGCAGCGTTGCGGGAGAGAACAGCGTTGCGGAAATCTGCATGATCAGATCACTGAGCGCGGGATGCAAGGATTCTCGCGCGACCAAGGTCGCAGCGGGTGCAATCAGCGCAACATCTGCGGCAGGAATATTACGCGCTAAATCGATGGCGCCTTGCGGCAGTTGTACGTTGCTGAGGTATGCATGGCGACGCGCGTAGGCTTGCGCGCGTGAAAATGACATCAAATGCGTATCGGGGTGGTGTAGTAGCGTTTGCAGGGTTTGTGAGAGGTAAGACCCGACCGCAACAATCGCATCGACAAGACCCTGATCAAAAGCGGAGACAGCTTCACTGCCGCCGATGTTGTGGGTGACCACCGTTGCTTCCAGAGCATTATCAAGCAAGAGCTGTTGTGCAACGGCGTGGGTCCCACTTTCCTCGGCGCCAATAGCGACGCGTTTGCCGCGCAAGGCCTGAAGTTGGCCGTTGTCCACCGGCTCTCGGGTAAACACCCACACCGGCTCCAGGTACACGCTGGCCAAGCCCTGCAAGGGCTGCTGCTGATACGCATCGGCTGTGCCGCTTTGTATGAAGGCAAGTTGCACAGCTTCGTCAGTGGAAGACAGCAGATTGAGGTTTTCCAGCGAGCCAGACGTGACACGAACGTTGAGGGTGATGCCGTGTTCTGCGAGCTTGTCGCGATAGTCGAGCGCAAAACGGTAATATGCGCCATCGGCTGGACCGGTGGCGATGGTTAAGCTGCGCGGTGGTGCCGGTTCGACGAATTGGAAGGTGACAAAAAATGCAAGCACTGTCAGTAATAGCGCCCCACCATACACTCTCAGCGTGTCACTGCTCGAACGGGTTCGCTTGGGTTGTTTGGGCTTGCGCGGTGGTGTCTTTTCAGAGTCCGGATTTTTGGCGTACACGGTCGGTCGTCACTGGCTGAAGGGGTAGCCTAAAGCGTAGTCAAAAAACCGTGGATTCGCCGCGCAGAATGCAACGGCGTTGACACACATCTGCATGCCAACGCCGTTGTCGTATCAATGCGGCAATGATTCGCAGCAGCGCCGTTTGGAGGTTTTGCCGATGCCGGGATTAAAGGTATTGGTGGGGTCGAGTTTGCGATAAAAAGCAGCGAGCTGCGGTTCGGCCTGGTACAGATGGCCAACATTGTGTTCCGCAGGGTATTTCGCACCGCGTTCTTGCAATAACGCAAGCATTTTCTCTTTTATGGCTTTGCTGTTGGCGCTCTTTTTAACGATGTAGTCTTGATGCAAGACGTGACAAAAAAAGTGTCCGTAGTAAAGACGTGCGACCAGATCCTTCGTGATTTCCTCGGGGAGTTGTTCAAACCAATCAGAATCGTTGCGTCGCAGGGCGATGTCCAGGACCAGGATTTCATCAACCGCTTTTTGATGCATCACTTGATAGCGCACGGCACTGCCCGCTGCAGCAAACCGATGCAAGTACGCTTTTTTGGCTTCGGTTCCTACGCATTCAAAGAAACCGCCATCCTTTTCAGGCACATCGGCAAACAGCTCAGAGAGCAATGCCTGAGTCTCAGGAATGCAGGCATCAGCGGCCTTGATGATGAGGTGGTGTTCGTATTTGTCTCGATACGCCAGCATGCGTTTTGGCAAATGGCAGGGCCATAATTGGCTTATCCATTGGAGTATCTTGTCGCTGAGGTAAGACGGTAAGAAGGGGACCTTATTCAGGTACGCATCCACGACGCCCTTGATGGAAAACATTTTTGGCAGAAATTCTGTGCCCAAGTGGTAAATGAGCAGGAAGACATCTTTGCCGTATTTTTCCGCAACATCGAAAGCTTCACGATGCATGTACTCGGCGGTTTCGGGCAGGTGTTCCAGTCGCGTGAGCATTTCGCGGCGAACGGTGGCAAGCAGCGCAGTGTCGTTGCAGCCAACATAATAGACCGATTCTTTCTCAGGCACGCGAAACGTATCCAGCCTCACGGCAAAGACCGCGATCTTACCGGCGCAGCCGCTAGCCTCATAGAGTCGGCGGGCGTCGGCATTGTATCTGGCCGGTTCCTCGGCATCCACCTCGCGCACCCGTTGTTCGTATTCCTGATCAGAGGCGAGGCGTTCATCGTCAAGAATGTCCGACTCTTTAAAGCGGCCGGCCTCAAGGTTGCTCAGGATTTCCTCGGGCTGTGTGCCCAGATTGTTAATGCCCAGGTGGTTGACGAGTTCCAGTTCACCGGTCTCCGTCACGCGAGCGAACAGTGACAGTTCTGTGTATGCAGGCCCGCGTTTCACCAGTGCGCCGCCCGAGTTATTCGCAACGCCGCCGACGATGGACGCACCGATGCATGATGAGCCGATCACAGAGTGGGGCGCACGCCCCAGTTTGTCGAGCTCTTGTTCCAGGCGATGCAGTGTTGCCCCTGGCAAGCTGACGATCTGTTGTCCGTCTCGGATAAGAAACAGGTCTTTCATCTTCAGCGTGTTGATCACAATCACGTCGCGATCATAGTCGTCACCGCTGGGTGCAGAACCTTCGGTGAGGCCAGTTTTTGCAGCCTGCATGACGATAATCGTGTTGTGCTTTACACAGGCTTGCAATACACGCCAGAGCGCGACCAGAGAGTCCGGCCACACGACGGCAAGCGCCGTACCGCCGCCTGAGCGAAATCCGCGACGATAGTATTCTGTTAATATGGTGTTAGTGCGTACCTGTTTTTTTCCGACGATCTTGCAGAGATCGTCAACCAACGGTTTGTTTTTACGCATAGTGTGTTTCCTCCTTACGATGGCAGCACATCCTGTGCTGCCAGGTGGGGTCTAGTAGGCCACTGACGGCAGCCACGTTGCGAGCCAGGGGAACAAGAAGACCAGTGCAAGGCCTGTCAGCTGCAACAAGACAAATGGAATGATACCGCGATAGATATCTGTTAAGTGGATCTGCGGTGGACATACGCCTTTGAGGTAGAACAGCGCAAACCCAACCGGCGGGGTTAAAAAGGATGTTTGCAACGTCACGGCAACCAAGATAACAAACCACACCAGCGCGGGTTCATCAATGGCGTCAAACCCCGGCACATCCAGCCCAAGCGCGTTCACGATCGGACGCATCAGCGGCAGCACAATCAGCGTGATCTCTATCCAGTCGAGCACGAATCCGAGCAGGAAGACGAGGAACAGGATGAACAGAATCGTGCCTTCTGCGCCAAAGCCAGTGGAATGGACAACATGCTCGATCAAGGCATCGCCGCCCAGCTCACGCAAGACGTAGCTGAAAATGGTGGCGCCGACAAAGATGGCAAAGATATAGGCCGTTGTGTTGAAGGTTGAAATGAGCACGGCTTTCAGCCTTGCCAGGGTTAAGTTGCCATACCCAAGGGCCAGCAGGGTAGCACCCAGAGCGCCCACACCAGAGGCCTCGGTCGGGGTTGTGATGCCGGCAAAAATGGAACCCAGCACAGCGAGGATCAAGCCCAGCGTCGGCGTTACCGCAATTAATACATCTTTGACAGCAGCCCAATCTGCAGATTTTGCGTCATCGGGTACTGGGGCCGCGTCCTTATCCAAGAAAGAGATGATCAGAATATACAGGAGATAAAGCCCACCGATGATCACGCCGGGGAACACGGCGGCCATAAAAAGATCACCAACCGACAGCGCCATTTGGTCAGCCATTATCACCAGCATGATAGAAGGTGGTATGAGGATGCCAAGCGTGCCCGATGCGGATACCACGCCCGCCGCCAGCGATTTGGAATAGCGTTGCTGCATCATCGTTGGCAGTGACAGGACGCCAAGCAGTACCACCGACGCGCCAATAATGCCCGTGGACGCGGCCAGAATGATACCGATCAGAGTGACAGTGATTGCTAAGCCACCGCGTGTGCGGCCGAACAGTTTTTGCATCGACTTCATCAGTCGTTCAGCAACACCGCTTTCGTCCAGCATCAATCCCATAAAAATAAACATGGGCAGAGCGACCAGCACCGCGTTGGACATGGTGGAGTACACACGGTTGACCACGGCGCCGAGCGACAGATAGTCGAGACCGGTTAATGTGCTGTCGAGCCCCGTCCAGAGCATCATGTCATTGTCAAACAACCAAGCGAGCCCGCAGAACGTAACACCCACGCCGGCCAGAACCCAGGCGACCGGGAAGCCGGTAAACAGAAAGGCGACGAAAGACATAAACATGGCGACGACCAGTTTGTCTTCCGTGGACTCAACCAACAGGCTGAGTGCGAATGTCACGACAGTAAAGCTTGCCAGCATGATTAAGACGAGGCCGAGTCCTCGCCCTTCTTTATCAGCAGCTTGTCGTGCCAACAGGCTGTGCACATCGTGTATCAGTCGCGACAGCGCTGCCATGGCAACCAATATGAAACTGAGAGGGATGACGGCCTTGAGTGCCCATCTGGCCGGGAGGCCTGTCGGGCTGTCTGAGCGTTCGTTGACGCGATAGCTCTCTAAAAGTAGTCAAACCCTTGATCGAGCATCAGAAACAAGAAGGGCATCATCAGGAAGAGAATACCGATGGCTTCGATGATGCGTTGTGTATTGCGGCTGAGCTTCATGTGCAGTAAATCCACACGCACATGGCTGTCAGTGACGAGCGCATACGACAAACCGAACATGGTCACCAGTGCATACAAGTGCCATTGCAGCTCGTCGAGCTTAGGGAAATTCAGATCGAACAGATAGCGCATCGAAACCTGGCTGACAATCGCAAGAATGAGCAGGACGTTAGCCCACATCACGACGTGGCCCACCGCTTTTACAAAGCGATCAATGCCGACGGCAAGTGCTTGTTTGTCGGTGTCTTCGTGCTCGAGAATGTGCTCGTAAGTATCGACAGGGTCTGGCGGGGTGTTGTCTTTTTGACTCATAAACTACCTCCAAATACCGAGGGCCGGCTTCTTATGGCGCTGGTTTGTGTGTTTGGGTGGGGAACCAGGCGTGACTTGCCCTGGCGTGTTGCCAGAGTAGTGTTGCGGATGCCGAGTGGTGCCGGCATCCGCGCGTATAGGTTTACTTGCGTGGTAAGAACGCGTTGTTCTTCCAAACGGTGTAGCCGTCTCGAAAAGCATTCATGTCGTCCAGAACCTTTTTGAAGAAAGGATCCGCAGATTCTTCGGCGGCCGTTTCTTCCCAAGTTTTCTTGAAGACATCCAGCATTTCAGGAGACCACTGCTTGATGATAACGCCATTCTTTTCGACGTTTTCTTGCATCACGGTGTGCTGAATAGCTTCACCCTCAGCAAAACTTTCTGCGACTTGGGCTTTACAGGCGTTCTCGATGATAGCTTGGTGCTGATCAGATGCGCCTTCCCAGACCTTCTTGTTAATCAGCAGCTCAAAGACTGTGGCTTGCTGGTGCCAGCCAGGAAAGTAGTTGTACTTCACCAACTTGTGGAAGCCGAGACGTGCGTCGATGGCAGGCATGGAGAATTCCGTGGCATCGATAGCGCCTTTTTCGAGCGCGGGAAAAATTTCACCGCCAGGGAGCAGGGAGGTTGCGACACCGAGCTTCTGCATGACTTTGCCGCCCAGGCCAAAGAAACGCATCTTCAGGCCTTTGAGGTCTTCAGGAGAGTTGATTTCGCGAGCGAACCAGCCAGACGTTTCTGGCGCGATGATCGCACACGGCAGAACTTTGACATTAAAGCCAGCCTGGTCATACATCTCCTGGTAAAGGCTCATGCCGTTGCCGTAGTACAGCCAAGCGAGGTATTCACCGGCTTCGGGGCCAAACGGAACTGCAGAAAACAGTGGAGAGGCGGGGATTTTACCGGCCCAGTAGCCTGCAGTGGTTAGCCGGAATTGATTTTGCCAGAGGATACAGCCTCCAGAATTTCGAACGGTTTCACCAACTTGCCGGGCTCGTACACCTTCATTTTAAGGGTGCCGCCAGACATGCGATCCAGCTGTTCAGCGACTCGAGGAATGGGCGTGCCCAGACCGGGTAATGCTGTTGAGAATGCGATTGGCGTCTTGAGCAATAACTTGTCTGCAGCGTGTGCGGCAGAGGCGGTAGCCATCGCG
>DOIU01000012.1:17158-26253 GCA_003511825.1 Gammaproteobacteria bacterium
AGCCATCGCGGTGGTAATCAATAGCTTTTTCATGAACTCCTCCAGGTTGACGGAAAGGCCGAGTAGGTTCGGCATCTCAGGATTGGCTAATATTGTTTACCAATCTGCGGTGGATAATAATATTTACCACTTCGCTGCGTCAACCGCTGATTTCTGTATCGGTTTCTATTTGGGATTAAAAAATTAAAAGCAGGTGATTAAATTTTTGATAATTATAGATTTTGCATTTTTCAGTTCGATGTTTTTTTGTGATCTGATGATGGATTTGACTTAAAATTTCGGCGGCAGAGCGCAGAATCCGTATCACAAGTCCTTGCAATAAATCCTGGATCATTTAGATTACCTCTATCCGTTTATTAGGCACTTACAGAAGCAAGAAGCAACGTGAATAGCCCTGACCTGAACAGTGTGTTTGAACCGATTGAGCATGACTCGGTCGCCGATGAAGTGGTTGAGCAAATTGAGAGCTTGATCATTTCGGGCGTACTTAAAGATGGGCGCAAGCTGCCGGCCGAGCGTGAAATGGCAGAGGTCCTCAAGGTATCCAGGCCCAAATTGCGTGAGGCACTCAAGACACTTGAAGCCCGCAAGCTGCTCGAAATCCGCCACGGAGGGGGCTCATTTGTCGCCCCCCTCGTGGGCAAGGCGATGTCGCCGGCGCTGATGGATTTGTACGCGCGACACCCTGTGGCATTTTTTGATTACTTGGAGTACCGCCGAGAGCAGGAAGCGTTCGCGGCACGGTTAGCGGCTGTGCGTGCCACGGATGCTGACAAAGTCTTGCTCAAACGCATTATGAATACCTTGATTGAAAGCCATCGTGAACAAGATCTTGAGGTGTCCAAGAAAGCGGACATCGACTTTCATATGGCGATTGTTGATGCGGCAAATAATGCGACCTTGGCCCATATCATGTCGTCGATTTACGAGCTGACGATGCAAGGGCTTTTCTATAACCGCGACTACTTGCGCAGTATTGATGGTTCGGGTGACCGCTTGCTGGAGCAACACTTGACGATTGGTCAAGCGATACTTGACGGTAAAGCCGACGACGCGGCTGCTGCTGCCATCGCACACATGGATTTTGTGGAGCAGTCATACCGTATGGGGCACGAGCGCAGTAAGCGCGAGCGCTTTGCACTCAAGCGCCTGCTACTAAGCTCGGCCGAGTCAAAATAAGCTGGGATGCGTTTTCTCTAACACAAACCTGTGCGTGTCTGTTTGGGAGAGGTGTGATGCTATTGCGCCTTGTTTTCGGCCGCACAATGATATTGATCGGGGACTGAGATGTTGCAGAACATAAAAAAACTGCTGATTGCCAACCGTGGTGAAATTGCTATTCGTGTACTTCGAGCTGCTTCAGAGTTGCATATTAGGACCGTCAGTGTCTACACGCATGAGGATCGCTTTTCACCGCATCGGTATAAAGCCGATGAAGCCTACCAAATCGGTGAAGACGACGATCCGCTCAAGCCTTATCTCGATATTGAAGCGATCATTGATGTTGCTAAAAAACACGATGTAGACGCGATCCATCCTGGATATGGGTTTTTGTCGGAGAACGTTGATTTTGCCCGTCGTTGCGCGGCTGAAGGCATCATTTTTGTTGGGCCGTCTGTTGATGTATTGGACAAGCTAGGCAACAAAGTTTCCGCCAAAAATGCCGCCGTGGCTGCAGGCTTGCCGATCATCGAATCCAGTGCTAAGCCGCTAGACAGCGTGGATATTGCACTGGAAGAGGCGAATCGTATTGGTTTTCCGGTCATGCTCAAGGCAGTTGCCGGCGGTGGTGGGCGTGGCATGCGTGTTATCCGCGAAGCCTCTGAGCTAGCCAATGCCTACAATGATGCGCGCAATGAAGCGGCCAAGGCCTTTGGCGATGCGACTGTCTTTCTAGAAAAATTTGTTGATTCGCCCAAGCACATTGAAGTGCAAATCCTCGGTGACCAAGCGGGGAATTTGGTGCATCTTTACGAGCGCGACTGCTCGGTCCAGCGACGGTTCCAGAAAGTGGTTGAGGTGGCGCCGAGCGTCACCCTGAGCATGCAAGCGAAAGACGCGCTGCTGGACTATGCACTGCGCATCGGTCGACACGTGAATTACTACAACGCGGGAACGGTCGAATTCCTGGTGGATGCAGATGAGAACATCTACTTCATTGAAGTGAATCCCCGCGTCCAGGTGGAGCACACGATCACGGAAGAAGTGACCGGTATTGATATCGTGCGCAGCCAACTGCATGTTGCCGATGGTGCCGCGCTGTCAGACCCGCAAATTGGTATTGCTCAGCAATCGGATGTCGTTTGCACGGGCTATGCGGTGCAATGCCGCATCACCACTGAAGACCCTAATCAAGATTTTCAGCCCGATTTTGGCACCATCATCGCGTATCGCAGTCCGGGTGGCTTTGGCGTGCGCTTGGACGTTGGGGCGGCCTACGCCGGTGCCAAAGTGTCGCCATTTTTCGACTCCCTGCTCGTGAAGGTCACGACGTGGGGGCGAACGCTGGAAGGCGCGATTGAGCGCTCAGACCGTGCGTTGCGTGAGTTCCGTGTCCGCGGCGTCACTACGAATATTGGCTTTCTTGAGAATGTACTGGAGCATCCGACATTCCGCAGCGGTAAGGCGACGGTCAATTTTATTGATGGCCATCCCGAGTTGTTCCACATCACGCGCAAGTTCGACCGCGCGACGAAAACGCTGCGCTACTTGGCCAAAATTTCAGTGAATGGGCACGAGAACGTGAAGCGTGTTGATCGCGAGAAACGGTTCCGTAAACCCCAGATCCCGGCATGGGATCACTATTGCGATGTGCCCAAGGGCACGCGTGACCAGCTATTGGCATTGGGTGCAGAAAAGTTTGCGCAGCACGTTAAAGAAGAAAAGTCGATTTACTACACCGACACCACGATGCGGGACGCCCACCAGTCACTGCTGGCGACGCGTGTCAGGACGGTGGATATGTTGGCCGTCGCCGAGGGTTTGGCGTGCAACCAACCTAACCTCTTCTCATTAGAGATGTGGGGCGGGGCAACCTTCGACGTCTCTCTGCGATTTTTGCACGAGTGTCCTTGGGAGCGTTTGCGTCTGTTGCGTCAGGCGGTGCCTAATATTCTGTTTCAGATGCTGTTCCGGGGTTCCAATGCGGTGGGTTACACCGCGTACCCGAACAACCTGATCGAAAAGTTCATCGTCAAGTCCTGGGAAACCGGTATCGATGTTTTTCGGATTTTTGATTCGCTGAATAACTACAAGGGCATGGAAAAGTCCATCCAGGTTGTGCGCCGGGAAACAGGCGGCATCGCGGAAGGCGCGATTTGCTACACCGGTGATGTCACTCGGAAAGATGCGAGTAACAAATACACTCTGGGCTATTACGTCGATTTGGCAAAGCGCCTCGAAGACGGTGGGGCGCACATGCTGTGCATCAAAGACATGGCCGGGTTGCTCAAGCCCTACGCTGCGGAGTTGTTGATCCCTGCCTTGAAAGAGGCGGTGGACATCCCGTTGCATTTGCACACGCATGATACTTCTTCTATTCAAGCGGCCACGCTGATGAAAGCGATTGAGGCGGGTGTGGATGTTGTTGATGGTGCGATGGCATCGATGTCAGGCTTGACCTCGCAACCCAACCTCAACTCTATTGTGGCTATGATGCAAGGCCATGAGCGTGAGTCACCGGTTGATCTGCCCAGCCTCAATGCGTACGCGAACTATTGGGAAGATGTGCGCGAATACTACTACCCCTTCGAGTCGGGTCTCAAAGCAGGTACGGCTCAGGTCTATGAGCACGAAATTCCCGGAGGGCAATACTCCAATCTGCGTCCTCAGGCCATCGCGCTGGGGCTCGAGCAGCAGTTTGAGACCATCAAGCAGAATTATGCGTCGGTGAATCGCATGTTCGGCGATATCGTCAAAGTCACGCCGTCATCCAAGGTCGTGGGTGATATGGCGATGTATATGACGGCGAACGGTCTCACCGAGCAAGATGTCATGGCCAACGGGGCAACCTTGTCTTTTCCCGATTCCGTGGTCGATTTATTCCTGGGTCGGCTGGGTTTGCCTGAAGCAGGTATGCCAGAGGCGCTCGGTAAGTTGATCCTCAAAGGACAGTCGCCGATCAGCGGCAGCCCCAATGATGCCTTGGAGCCGATGGATTTTGAGCGCGAGTTTGCAGCGTTCCAAGAAGAGTTCGACGCCTATCAGACAGAGCTGGACTTTTTGTCATACAAGATGTACCCCGCTGTGTTCCGAGAGTATTACGCGCACAAGCAAGAGTATGGTGAGGTCCATTACCTACCGACGACGGCCTTCTTCTATGGCTTGCGTCAAGATGAAGAAATCCTGGTCAAGCTGGATAAGGGTAAGAGTATTGTCGTGCGTTTGTTGTACCGCTCCGAGGCGGATGAGCACGGTATGTGTCGGGTGACCTTCGAGCTGAACGGGCAAGTACGTAGCGTGCAGATCCGCGATGAAAACAGCGCACCGACGGTTGAGAGCAACCCCAAGGCGGTGGCGGATGAGCATGTTGGCGCGCCGCTGCAGGGCAAACTCTCGGCGGTGCTGGTGTCTCAAGGACAGGTGGTTGATGAAGAAACGCCACTCTTTGTTATCGAGGCCATGAAGATGGAAACCACCGTCACCGCGCCGCGTAGCGGCACCATCAAGGCGGTGCATTTGGCTGCGGCGACCCTCGTTGAGCAAGATGACTTGGTGATCGAGTTCGAGTCGTAAGGCCTCCGGCACGCGATTTACTGCTTTACTTTACAGGTCGTTTGTCTTATTTTGACGAAACGTCAAAATAAGACAAACGACCATGTCTCCGCGCGCGTTAGGAAAACAGCAGCAGTTTGACCGGGAAAATCTCATCATGGACTGCGCGCTCGAACTCATTGAGCGCGACGGCATCGGTGTGCTCACCATGGACAAGCTGGTCGCGGAGCTACCGTACTCCAAAGGAACGGTTTATAATCATTTCACCAGTAAGGAAGACCTGTTGCTCGCGCTCTGTAACAGGAGCATGGATGTTCTCGCCACGTTGTTTCTAAAAAGCGAAGCATTCGAAGGCCTTTTGCGTGAAAAGGCTCTCGCGGTGTTCTTTGCTTACATGCTTTACGCCAGACTGCACCCGACTCAGTTCATGCTCGTCATCACGGCGAAATCCGCCCAGGTGACTGAGAAAGCCTCATGTTGCCGAACCGACGAACATGTCCAGTTAGAAAGCAAACTGGTTGATCCAATACTCCGCATTTTTGAGCAGGCGCTGGCTGAGGGCGTTTTGTGCCCGCCGCCAGGGCTGAGTCTTGAGCAGCTCGTGTTTTATTGTTGGAGTCTTGGTTTTGGTGCCAATGCTTTGTTACTGCAAGGCGTTGATCGGTGCACAACGCGTTCGGAACTGGTCGTTGAAAAAGAAATGCTTCATGGCAGCAATATTTTGTTCGATGGCCTGGGGTTTCAGCCGGCAACGTCAGAGTTTGATTGGTCTGACACGATTCAGAGGTTGAAGCGGGATATTTTTTTCGAAGAAGTTAAGCAACTTGAATCTCACGGCGTTGTGCTGGCGATTTAGTTGCGAGCGGATTGTCATATTCACTACTTACACTTTCTCAAGAGGCAGTTGAACTGGAGTTCACGATGAGAGACCGACTTTATCAATTTGCAATCAATCACCCAATCTGGGTCATTGTGATTAGTTTACTGCTGGTTTTTACCGCAGCGTCCGGTGCTCAAAAGCTGGTGTTTAAAAGCGATTACCGGGTGTTCTTCAGCGATGAAAACCCGCAGCTGACTGCTTTTGAGTCCATGCAAAAGATCTACAGTAAAAGTGATAATGTGGCGTTTATTATCTCCCCAAAGAGCGGCAAGGTGTTTGAGCCAGACTTGCTGAGTGGGATTTATGACCTCACCAACGAAGCCTGGCAGATACCTTACTCAACCCGGGTGGACTCGATCACCAATTATCAACACACGGTTGCTGAAGAAGACGATTTGATCGTTGCGGATTTGGTGTTGGATCCAGATCTTCTTGAGCCCGAGCAGATGCCTGAACTGCAAGCGATTGCGACCAGTGAGCCGCTCATGCTGAACAAGCTGATCTCGCCGGAAGCGCACGTCACGGTGGTCAACGCAACGATTCAGTTGCCCGGTATCAACCCCGTCGAAGAAGTGCCTGATGTCATGGCCAAGGCGCGCGAGCTGCGGCAGCAGTTCATGGATAACAACCCTGATGTGGATGTTTTTCTCTCAGGGATGGTTGTTATGAACAGTGCGTTTGCCGAATCTTCGCTGAATGACAACGCGACGCTGGTCCCCCTGATGTTTGGGGTCGTCATTCTTTCGATGATTTTTCTGCTCAAAACGATCAGCGGAACAATCGCGACCGTCGTCGTCATCGCCTTGTCGATTGCCTCGACAATGGGATTGGCAGGCTGGGCAGGCATCTTTCTTACCGGGCCGTCAGCCAGTGCACCGACCATGATTTTGACACTGGCCGTTGCGGATTGCGTGCATATTCTGACGACTTTTTTCTACGAAATGCGCCAGGGTGTCGAAAAGCGTAAAGCGCTCGCTGACAGCTTACGCATTAATTTCAAGCCGATCTTTCTGACCAGCTTAACCACGGCCGTCGGGTTTATGACCATGAATTTCTCCGATTCTCCGCCATTCGGAGATCTGGGCAACATGGTCGCTGTCGGGGTCATGCTCGCCTTTGTGTTTTCCATCACGGTGTTCCCCGCGTTGTTGATGCTGTTACCGGTCAAGGTGAAACCCGTGGCTGAGGGCAAGAACGACCTCATGGAGCACATATCGCATTTTGTGATCGGCAATCGCACCTGGCTGTTTCCAGTGATGACGGTGATTATGGTGTCGCTGGTGGTGTTTGTCCCGCAGAACAAACTCAACGATGACTTCGTTAAATATTTCGATACATCTGTCCCTTTCCGGCAAGCGACAGACTTTATGCAAGACAATTTGTCAGGCATGACGTCGCTGGAAATATCCATCAAATCAGGCGAAAGCGGCGGCATTGACGAGCCGAAGTTCTTACAAGCCGTGGCTGCGTTTACCGATTGGTTGCGCGAGCAGCCGGAGACGGACCATGTCAATACGCTGAGTGACACGATCAAGCGCCTGAATAAAAACATGCATGCGGATGATGCGGCTTATTACCGGCTGCCTGATGGGCGCGAGCTGTCCGCGCAGTACCTCTTGCTGTACGAGATGTCATTGCCTTACGGCTTGGATTTGAATAACCAACTCGATGTGGACAAGTCATCTACGCGATTGATTGGTACCTTTAAAAATCTCACCAGTAATGAGCAAATCGAGCTGGAAGAGAGATTCTATGCGTGGTTCGCCGAGAACGCGCCGGACTACGAAGCGCAAATTGCAAGCCCGAGTTTGATGTTTGCACATATCGGCAAGCGCAATATCAGTAGCATGCTGATGGGGATTACATTCGCGTTGATCCTGATATCCGCCATGTTGGGTGTGGCGATGCGCTCGGTACGCTACGGTCTGATCAGTTTGATTCCGAATCTGGCGCCAGCGGCGATGGGTTTTGGCATCTGGTACTTCATTGACGGTCAAGTGGGGCTGGCGCTGTCGGTTGTCGCCGGGATGACCTTGGGTATCGTCGTGGATGACACGGTGCACTTTTTGAGTAAGTACCGTCACGCGCGCGAAGATCGCAAACTCAGCAGTGTTGACTCCGTACATTATGCCTTCGCCAACGTCGGGCGTGCGTTGTGGATTACCACCCTCGTCTTGATTGCGGGCTTTATGGTGCTCGCGCAGTCGACGTTTAAGATCAACGCCGATATGGGGTTGTTGACAGCGATCACGATTTTTATTGCGCTGGTGGTGGATTTCCTCTTCTTGCCACCCTTGTTGATGTTGCTGGACAAAGACCCGCAACCCGAAACTCTGAAAGGAGAATTGAATGAAACTTCCGAATCGATGGGCTAGTGCGGCGGCGCTTACCGTTCTTATTTTCGCGACGGGCATTGCCTACGCCGAAACCGCCGAAGAAAAGGGTCTTGCGATCGCAACGGAGTCCAAAAAGCGTGATGAGGGCTGGGGCGATATGAAAGCGCAGATGCAAATGGTTCTGCGCAACAGCCAGGGGCAGGAAAGTACACGGGAGATTCGTCTGCAATCGCTGGAATTGGCGGACGATGGCGATAAAAGCCTGAGTATTTTTGATAAACCGCGCGACGTTAAGGGCACTGCCTTCTTGAGCTTCTCGCACCCCGTGGGCGCAGACGATCAGTGGCTGTACCTGCCTGCGCTCAAGCGCGTCAAGCGCATTGCGTCTCGCAACAAATCCGGCCCGTTCATGGGGTCTGAGTTTGCGTATGAAGACCTGACTTCGTTTGAGATTGAGAAGTACACCTACAAGCACTTGCGTGATGAGGCATGTGGTGACCTCAGCTGTTTTGTGGTTGAGCAGTATCCGGTAGATAAGTTCTCCGGTTACAAGCGGCGCGTTGTTTGGATTGACGAGGCAGAGTACCGCTTGCAAAAGATTGAGTTCTATGACCGCAAAGATGCCTTGCTCAAGACGCTCACGTACTACGATTATCAACAGTACCTGGACAAATTCTGGCGTCCAGATCTCATGAAGATGGAGAACCATCAGACGCGTAAAAGTACTGATTTAAGCTGGGAGAACTACGCGTTTCAGAACGGGCTGAGCGACAAGGACTTCACGAAAAATACGCTCAAACGGGCGCGGTAAATCATGTCTCGCATGCGTCTGTGTTTGTATGGATTGATGGGGGCGGCGACGGTGCTGGCCCCACACCAAGGGTTAGCCGCCGACTTTTCCTACTCGGGTCGGGTGGGTGCCGAATTGCGAGCGTTTTTCGATGACCCGGCGTTTGCCGGCCAAGAGCAGAACAGCAATGTGTCTGCGATGGTGGAACCGGAATTTGTCTGGCAATCAGACGACGGTGCGCATGCGATTAACTTCAAGCCGTTCTTCCGAGTGGATCAGCACGATGATGAGCGCACACACGGCGACATTCGTGAGTTGGCGTGGGAGTACTACGCCGATGACTGGGAGCTGCGCGCGGGTGTGCGCAAAGTCTACT
>DOIU01000020.1 GCA_003511825.1 Gammaproteobacteria bacterium
ACACTTACCGGAAGCAGCGATGATGGAATTCCGCGGCGCCAAACGTGTGGCCGACTTGCTCGGCGACTACCGCGATCGCGTCTTTCTCGCCCGCAAACTCACCGGCCTGCTCGAAGATGACAGCCTTCCCGCGTCACTTGACGCCTTGCGCTTACAAACCGTAGACGCCGAGCAACTTGAGGCCATCTTTGAGGCTAATGCATTTTCAAGCGAACGGCGCCGACGGTGGCTCAGCACACTAACAAGAGCCTCCGGCAATGCAATCGCTTCATGCCCACCCCCATCATGCGATTAAACCAATCCGCGCGCCACGCGTCGCAACGTCGTATCCTGCTGTTCAATAAACCGTATGGCGTGCTGTGTCAGTTTAGCGCTGATGGCGCGACACCAACGTTGGCTGACTATATTGACGCGCCTGGCTTCTATCCGGCAGGACGGCTCGATAAAGACAGCGAAGGCCTGCTACTGCTGACTGACGATGGCCGCCTCCAACATCAATTAACACACCCGAAAAAAAAGACCCCCAAAACCTACTGGGTGCAAGTAGAAGGCGACATCTCCAGCGACGCGTTCGCCCAACTGGCGCAAGGCCTCACGCTGAAAGACGGCAAAACGCGACCCGCGCAAGCAAAACGCTTATCAACGCCCGAGACGCTGTGGCCACGTACACCACCGGTACGATTTCGCAAACACATCCCCACCAGCTGGATTGCACTCACCATCACCGAGGGGCGCAACCGGCAAGTTCGACGCATGACCGCCGCAGCCGGCTTCCCGACACTGAGATTGATTCGCCACCAGATCGGACGCTGGCGATTAGAGGACTTGCAACCCGGAGACTACCGCATGTGCCAGCATAACGGCAGAGCGTGAGAGAGGCGACGTCGAGCATTTTGCTCTATGATTTGCGCTAACGTCGGCCGTGGCTGCCAGCCACACCGGGTTCGCACACACGACAACCAGACGGCGAACACCGATTGGACGCTGAACCATTGAGGAAACACCATGATATCCAGCCCCCCATTTCACGTGGTTGCTTTTATGCTCGCCATCACACTGGCCACCACCGCATGCAGCTCACTACCCAACGACACACCCGATGTCGAGTCACTTGAGGACAAAAATGCGCAGCTCGCAGCTCGTGAGGCCGCTCTGGACCGCCGCCTGGCCAATATAGAAGCCCGGGAAAAAGCGCTGAAAACCCGCGCAGAGACACCCGAGCCTGCGACTGCGATCACGCAACTCCGCACCGGTGACGACCTCCTACCTCCTGAGGCTAAGCCGGGCGAATGCTACACACGCGTCTGGGCACCACCGACCTACCGAGAAGTGACCGAACGTGTCAAAACCCAAGATGCAGCGGAGACCATCACCGTCATACCTGCTACGTATAAAACCACACGCAAACGCGTTTTAGTCAAGGAGGCCTCAACCAAGCTGATCGCGGTACCGGCCACCTACAAAACGATCGAAGAGCGCGTGATGGTAAAACCTGCGGCGAAAAAAATCGTCAAGGTGCCGGCTATTTACGAAACCCATTCAGAACAAGTCATCGACAAACCCGCTCACACCACCTGGAAAAGGGGCACCGGGCCCATTCAACGCATCGACGACACCACCGGGGAAATCATGTGCCTGGTTGAAGTTCCGGCATCTTATAAAACCATCACGAAACGCGTGTTGAAAACACCAGCCACCACGAAAATCATCGAAGAACCGGCCATTTTCAAAACAGTCGAAAAACGGGTTATCGACCAACCGGCTACAACAGAAACCGTCGCCATTCCGGCTGAATACAAGATGATGACCGTGAAAGAGATTGACACGCCTGCACACGAAAACCGCGCGCCGATTGACGCACAATACACAATCATGACGCGGCGCGAACTCGTCCAAGACGGACGTATGGAATGGCGCTCGATTCTCTGCGACACCAACACCACACCCGACCGCATCAGCGACATACAGCGTGCGCTCGATGAAGCCGGGTATTACCCGGGCCCCATTGATGGCATCATCGGGGTAGAGACGATGCGCGCCGTGAATGCGTATCAGCGCGCAAACGATCTGCCTGTCGACAAATACCTCAATATTGCCACCGTAAAAGCGCTCGGGGTCTCGCCCCACTAACGCCAAAAACCCGCTCTGTGCACATCGACAGATACGCGATGTGCACAGCGCCGCCACGTTGACGGCTCGTGTGATCTTGGTCACACTCGGCCGTGTTCAACGCGACGCGCATCGCATTCCCTGAAACAGCCGCGCCAATATTATGACCTGTCCAAATCAGTTTGACGACCACCTCACACCCCCGCCCGCAGATCGCCAATATCATGGCGCCACGTCAAACAAAAATAATAAAAAAATGACACTCGCACATAACCGCCTTGGCCTGATGACCTCCGCGCTCTGCCTGCTTTTCTTATTGCCGCTCGCTCTGCATGCAAACGAGTCCATCGACGCCTACATCAGCGATCAAGACATCGCCCGGTTGTCGCAAGCAGGTGCTGAACAGACAAGCATCCAACTCTCTGTCGACGGGCGGGACTACACCCTGTCACTCAGCGCCAGCACCGCCATCCCCGCCACACTTGCAGCCCATCGACAATTCTTTCAGGGCCGCGTGAGTGGCGACGATAACTCATGGGCACGGATCAGTCTGGACGGAGATGCTCTCAGCGGTCACCTCTACGCTTGGGGAGAATTGCTGGCTGTCTCTTGGCAAGGGAATACCGACAGTCGCAACCGCTTCTCGCTGAAACCGCTCTCTGAAAAAGCGCTCACACGTTACAGCGGCTATGACAAAGTCTTAGTGGCGCCGGTAAAGCCCATTCGACGTGATCGCACATTCACAGCCGCGCGCGCGTTGACCGATGCGTCAACGGTCAACCGTGTTTTGCAATTGGCCATCGTCGTTGACAGCCGGTTTGACGACATCTATCAAGGCAAGGGTCTGAGCAAGGCTTATGACATCGTCAACGCCCTAGACGGCCTCTACCAAGCGCAATTTGGCCTTGCTGTGCAGTTAACTGCGAGCAGACGCTTAACAAACGACAACGACCCTTTTCTTCACTTGGACGGCAACATCGAGACGGTACTGCGGGAGTTTCGCCACTACGTCCGCGCTGACGCGGAGTTTTCAGCGAACAAAGGCGTCATGCACCTTTTTTCAGGTGCTCAGGACGACACCAATATCATTGGTTTGAGCTGGATCAACACCCTATGCCGTACCGACGGTTACAACGTCAGCGTATCCACGCCCTTTGCGCAACAAATGCTGCTTGCAGCGCATGAAATTGGTCATAACCTCGGTGCGGTACACGATGACAGCGCCCAATGCGACGTGGAGCACGATAAGGTGATGTGGCCAAAAATTTCCTCTGATACGCAGAGTGCATTTTCAAGCTGCAGCAAGGCTGCCGTGCTACCCAATTTGAACGCTGCCTGTAACCTGGACAATATCGACGTCGCCGTCACAATGACACAAGAGAACGCACAGGAGATTCAGATCACTGCACGAAATCTGAGCACACACCGAACAGCTCATGGCCTTGCGTCACAGACCCAATTAGCTGAAGGCGTCACGCTAACGCGCCTGCCCAGCTCATGCGCAACAAGCGACAACCTTGTGACCTGCCAGCACACCGACCTGGCACCGGGAGCGAGCGATAACGTTATCCTGCACCTATCGACGGAGAACAAGACAACCATCACAACCAAGCTGACGTTTACCGCCTTTGCGGACATCAACGCGCTCAACAACCAAGCCAGCCTGGATACATCAGCACCCGTGTCGACGCCTGCCGAACCCGAAGGCGAACCGACACCAACCGAACCATCCGCGGGAGAAACTTCTGCGTCAGGCGGCGGTGCACTGAGCTGGACTGGGCTCCTGCTGCTGATGGCCCATATCGCGCGCCAAGCAGTGCCTGTTAGCAGACGCTATGCACCCGAATACCGCTAAACGCCTGAGTGAAGCCATTGCCGAGGCGTGTGACGATCCACAGATCGCGCCCGCCACCCTCACCGCGTTGCAGGACGCACGCGGTGGGCAGCACCCCACCGTACGCACGCATTCACATCGATATTTCCTTAAATTGCTCCCTGCCGCTGACCTGCGCCGGCTGCACAATGAACGCTTGAGCCTGAAGACCATCGCAGAAACGAACACCGTCTGCATACCCCACTGCCACTGCGTCGGCAAGACCGACACTCACGCGTTTGCCCTATTTGACTACTTGGAATTGCGCGCTGGAGGCGTCGCTGCCCAGGCAGCTCTCGGTCAACAACTGGCAGCCATGCATCGCCACACAGATCCGAACTATGGCTGGCCCGAAGACAATGCCATCGGCCCGACGCCGCAGCCCAATGCACGGTCATCCTGCTGGATCACATTCTGGCAGGAACAACGCCTCGACCATCAGATCGGCCTGGCCAAATCGAAGAGGTGCCCGCAATCAACCCTCGCGAAACTGCGCGATGTCTCGAGCGCACTCCCCGATGTATTGAGCGACCACGCACCCGAACCGAGCCTGTTACACGGCGATCTATGGGCTGGGAATCATGGTTTTTTAGCGGATGGACAAGGCGTCGTCTTTGACCCGGCCAGCTACTACGGAGATAGAGAGACAGACATCGCGATGACGACACTGTTCGGCGGTTTTAGCAGCCACTTTTATCGCGGCTATGAGCAAGCATGGCCGCTGTCGCCAGGTCATAAAAAACGACGCGACCTGTATCAGCTTTACCACGTATTGAACCATTTCACGCTATTCGGCGGCCACTACGCCGCCGAAGCGCATGCGCTTAGCGAGAGGATCTTGGGAAAAATCAGGTGAAGCAATGCCCGTCAGTGGTCACGCCGCGTCACGAACGCAGCAAGCTCGCGCATCGCGTCGCAATAAGGACCAGCAGGCAATCCATCGAGCGCATCAGCGGCCAATACAGCCTCTTTGCGCGCAAGTTCGCGGGATTGATCGAGTGCGCCCGTCGACGCAATGGCAGCCAGAACAGCGTCAATCTTATCCAGACCACCAGTTTCTATGGCTTCTCGCACCAGGGCGGATTGCTCCTCACTGCCCTGCTTCATCGTCAATATTAAGGGCAATGTCGGCTTGCCTTCGGCCAGGTCATCACCCAGGTTTTTACCCATCGCATCCGATGACTGCGAATAGTCCAACACGTCGTCAATGATTTGGAAGGCGGTGCCAAGATGCATGCCGTATCGGGCCAGCGCGTCTTGTGTCTGTGCATCGACGTCGGCGAGCACAGCCCCCAGATGGGTTGCTGCTTGAAACAACCGAGCAGTCTTGGCACGAATCACCTGCAGATACCGCTCCTCATCAACATCGGCGTCGTTAACATTCAGCAACTGCATGACCTCACCTTCAGCGATGTTGTTCGTGGTTGCTGCCAAAATCTCCATAACACGCATGCTACCCACGGTCACCATCATTTCGAAGGCGCGCGAATACAGGAAGTCCCCCACCAGTACAGCTGCCTCGTTGCCCCAAATATTATTGGCAGTGTCTCGCCCTCGACGCAGCTGAGACGCATCAACCACATCATCGTGCAACAGGGTCGCGGTGTGAATAAACTCAATGATCGCAGCAACAGTGACATGATGATCACCTTGGTAACCACAAGCTCGTGCAGCCAGCAATACAAGCTGAGGACGCAGTCTTTTACCGCCACCTGAGATGATGTAGGCAGACAACTGATTAATGAGGACAACATCAGACGCAAGATTGTTCTTGATGACGCTGTCGACGCGCCGCATATCGTCGGCGACCAATGTCTGACTCTGGACTGTAGTCATGGAACAACCCGCTTAAAGGAAGCACGCATGCTAAAAACCGCAGCGCGCGGTGTCAAGCATGCACAACCACTGAGCAGCCAATCACACCACAGTCCGTCCGCAGAAAAAAGATCGCGATAAGACAATTGACCGTGTCTGGAGCATGCGATACAATTGCGCGCTTTTCGTATACAGATTCACGCCAAAACGTGGCGCCCTGCTGAACGGCCGCTTGCGCGCAAGCAGGTCACGGCATGCGGAACATCTACGGAAAATCCACACGAATTTTACGGAGTTACCAAGCCAATGTACGCGGTCATCAAAACCGGTGGAAAGCAGTATCGCGTCGCACAAGGCGACAAATTGCGCGTTGAAACACTGAAAGCCTCTGAAGGCGACGATGTTGAACTCGACTCAGTGCTGCTCGTCGGCGAAGGCGAAGATGTGAAAATCGGCGCCCCTATGGTCGAGAACGCCAAGGTTACCGCGCGCGTCGTCAGCCACGGTCGAGCCGACAAAGTCGAAATCATTAAGTTTCGTCGCCGCAAGCATCATCGCAAGCAAATGGGTCATCGCCAGAACTACACCCTGCTCGAAATCACCGACATCAGTGCCGGCTGATTAACAGCGCAGCACACCAAATAGCGAGAGGCATTTCACATGGCACATAAAAAAGCAGGCGGCAGTACTCGAAACGGCCGCGATTCAGAATCCAAACGCCTTGGGGTGAAAAAGTTCGGCGGTGAAGCCGTTGTCCCCGGCAATATTATCCTGCGCCAGCGCGGCACGCGCGTACACCCTGGCGTGAATGTTGGCTGCGGCAAAGACCACACCCTGTTCGCTAAGAGCGAAGGCACGGTGAAATTCGAGACCAAAGGCCCGAAAAATCGCAAATACGTCAGCGTTGTCACCGCCTAAACTGGTAACGATCAATGCTGACACAAAAACCCCGTTTTTACGGGGTTTTTTGTTGGTGCCGACAACGTTTTCGATCATGCGTTGCGCGCCTATAATGCCTTACTGATAACCCGCAACACTTGACCACCCATGAAATTCGTCGACGAAGCAAAAATACGTGTCATTGCCGGTGATGGCGGGAACGGCTGCCTGAGCTTTCGACGCGAAAAATACATCCCGAAAGGCGGCCCTGACGGCGGCGATGGCGGCGATGGCGGCAGCGTCTACTTGGTCGCCTCTAAAGACCTGAACACGCTCTCGGACTTTCGCCACGTCCGCACCTACACCGCTGAGCGCGGCCAAAACGGTGCCGGCAAAAACTGCACGGGCAGGCAAGGAGACAACCTCACCGTCGCCGTCCCAATCGGCACGGTTGCGCGCGACCTGGAAACACAAGAAGTCATCGCCGACCTGACAACCGACGGCCAACGCGCCCTTGTCGCCCAAGGCGGCTTCCACGGCCTCGGTAATACGCGATTCAAGAGCTCTACCAACCGCACACCCCGACAAACCACCCACGGCAGCGAGGGCGAACGGCGCGAACTCATGCTAGAGCTGCGGGTATTGGCTGATGTCGGCCTACTCGGCTACCCGAACGCAGGCAAATCCACGTTTATTCGTGCCGTCTCGTCAGCCAAACCCAAGGTTGCCGACTACCCGTTCACCACCCTTTACCCCAATCTCGGCGTCGTCAGCGTGCAACGCCATCGCAGCTTTGTGGTCGCCGACATCCCCGGCCTGATTGAAGGCGCCGCAGAGGGCCACGGACTCGGCACGCGCTTTCTAAAACACCTTGCGCGAACGCGATTGCTGTTACACATCGTCGATGTCGCGCCTTTGGACGCATCCGATCCAGCGGAAGACGCTCGAAAACTCGTGCAAGAACTGGCGGCCTTCAGCCCTGAACTGGCCGAGCGCGAACGCTGGCTGGTCTTGAACAAACTTGACCTCATCCCTGCCGACGAACACGCAGCGGTTTGCGATGACATTGTGCGCAAACTCAATTGGCAAGGCCCGGTTTTCGGCATTTCAGCCATGAGCAAGACCGGCACTCAAGCGGTGTGCGACCAGATCATGAACCACTTGGAAGCACTTAAACAGCAGGAATTGTCGTGCGAAACAGACTCCGAAACGCCAAACGCTGGGTCGTAAAAGTCGGCAGCTCGCTGGTCACCGCAGACGGTGCCGGCCTCGACCTCAATGCCACTCGCGCCTGGGCAGAACAAATCGC
>DOIU01000262.1 GCA_003511825.1 Gammaproteobacteria bacterium
GAAAGGCGTCTGTTAGTCCAAAGCCTACCACCAATACTGGCAAAGCTATTGGGTCTTGAGAGGTTAGTTTTGGGCTACCACGGACGGCCCTTGCAAGCGCTGAAGCAAGGCCGCGCGGAGTTGTGCGGGTTTTACAGGTTTATGCAAGACCACCAAGCCAGCCTGAGAGGTGCGCCGCATTAATGCTGCGTCTGTGTTTCCGGTCACCAGGATGCCAGGCGTTTGCCCGCCATCGAGACGCCCCATGGCCTCAAGCAAGGCCACTCCGTCCAGCCCCTGACCCAGTTCGTAGTCACACAGATACGCATCATAGCGTTGACCACGCTTCAATCGCACCAGCGCCTGCTCACTTGAACTGGCCGTATCCGCGACACAACCCCAATTGTCCAATACGGCTCGCGTTCCCCGTAAAATAGCGGCTTCGTTATCAATGATCAGCAGACGCTTACCCGACAGCCCACCCTGCGCAGCGCGGCTTT
Source organism: Gammaproteobacteria bacterium (assembly GCA_003511825.1). GTDB lineage: Bacteria > Pseudomonadota > Gammaproteobacteria > Granulosicoccales > Granulosicoccaceae > UBA7957. Next base: position 480 of record DOIU01000262.1, read on the forward strand.
GAACTGTGACTGGCCCCACATTCTCTGCGGCGATGGCCGGCAAGTGCAGCTCAACCATCGTGCCACGCCCTGGTCGTGACTTCAGCTGCAGCGGATGCCCAAGCAATGCTGCCAATTTGCGACTGATTGAGAGCCCAAGCCCGAGTCCTCGGCGATCATTACGCCCCGGCGTTTCGAGCTGAACGAACTCCATGAAGACGGCTTCAGTCTGTGCGGGTGCAATCCCGGGTCCTGTATCCCAGATCTGCAACACGGCGGATCCCCCGCGAGGCCGCACGGTCACAAGCACGCCACCGCGTTGGGTAAAATCTACCGCATTGCGCAGCAGGTTGCGCACCAGTGTACTGAGCAATGTTGGGTCCGTGTACACATAACCTCGCCGCAGCCGTGTTCTGAGCTGCAGCTGACGCGTTTCGGCCAAGGGTTGTATTTGCGTCACGAGCTCAACAATCAGGGTCGCCAGATCGACGGGCATCTTCCGGACTTTGACGACGCCCGCGTCCAGTCGCGAAATCTCCAGCAGAGCGCTTAAAATATCATCCAATACACTGACGGATTCACTGACGTGCGCGACCAACTCTTCCCCGTTTGGCGTCTCAACCTCGCTGCGCAGTGCCTCACTTAAGAGCGTCAGGCTGTGAACAGGCTGACGTAAATCATGGCCTGCGGATGCCAGAAACCTGGACTTTGCACTGTTCGCCAACTCAGCCCGTTCTTTCTCGTGCCGCAAATGCGCGATGAGCTCCTGGTTTTCACGTTTTCTCTCCCGTGATCGCACGCCTTGACGATGGATGGTATTCGCGATGTTGGACAGCACCAGTAACAGCACGAGAGACACGGCAGCCAGCGGCCAAAACGCCTTATCCAGCAGCATAAAATACAGTGACTGCCCCACTAATGCAGGCAATACAAACACGTAAAACGCTGCGAGATAGTACACCGCCAGCACCAGCGCCAGAACACAGACACCGTTGATGAGCGTGAGCAGTAACACTTGCTGAGGCGCATCCGCAGCGGCAAAAAATACAAAAGTTGTCGCAGCCCACGCACCCCCCATCAGCGCCGATGGCACTAATATCCATCGCTGCCAACGACGGAGTTCGGCGCGTGCCTGAGGTAAAGCCTGACGCAAAAAATACCGCGCGGACAGATAGCGGACCAAGACCAATGCCATGAATGGCAGACCCCAAAGCGCAATCGCAAGGGCGCCACTGCTGTCATACATGGCGACAGCGAGTATCGCGGGCACCAAGAGATTCCAAGGCATGACACGGGTGAGATGGCGGAACAAGCGACGTAAATCTTCAGCAAGTGGCTGAAGATGAGTGCTTGAATCCCCTGGGTTACCAATAATCATTAGACGGTGCGTGTCAGATCTTCACGCTATTATGGCGTGGCTACCACGCCATCGACATAAGACATTTGACTAGGGTCTGTCTTTGAATGCTGCCGCAGGAGCTATAAAAAAGACTATAAAAATCAATCCATTGAAATAAAAAACAACCGAGGGCATCAGCAACACGTTACGGTCTGTTACGCAGCATTTACAATCCGCTACACCACGCATCCGCCCCCACTCTCCTTACGTCAGAGATAGGGGACAGGAAGGTATCAGTGCTAGCAATAATACATCTGCAGTACAAAAACGGACTACGATACATCCAACGCAATGCCAGCCTGAAAGATGGGTGACTCAACTAGTAGGTTCTAAGCTGCCCGACCAACACGCCTTGAATACGGACCCGATCAGCGGCGTAACGCATCGCCTTCATCGCACTGTTTTGCGGGACCAATTCCACCATCCCACCCTCAATCTTGCCTAACGTTTTGAGTGTCGCCTCCGTGCGATCAATCAACGCGACGACGATTTCGCCCGCTCGTGCGGTGGCAGATTTACGCAAGATGACGGTGTCGCCGTCTAAAATACCGGCGTCCATCATGGAATCACCACTGACCCGCAAGGCGTAGCGATCAGGCCCGATCAGGAACTCCGCGACATTCAGCTCGTCTTCGCCCTCTATGGCTTCGATCGGCTCGCCGGCAGCGATTTTACCGAGCAGCGGTATCACGTATCGACTCGTTTGGAACGACTGCGACAAGCGCAGCCCCCGCCAACCAGTGCCCTCACGCTCCAGATGCCCCTTGTCAATGAGTGACTGCACATAGCGGTGCACGGTACCGCGCGACTTGATGTTAAGCGCGGTAGCAATCTCAGCAATGGTGGGTGATACGGAGGTGGATTCGATGTGCTCACGAATGAACGTGAACATGCGTTCTTCGAGTTGCGTCAACATGAATGATGTACTCCGGTTGTTCTCTTTTAAGTGTAGATAACAACCAGAGAAACTTCAATCAACAATCAACAATAAACAATCACCAGCCTTTCTCTTGTGTATAGATTTGTGACGAATACGCTGCGGTAAATGACACCCATGCCCTTAACAGGCGTAGGTCCTGGCCACCCAGCCGGCTACCCGCATAAGCTGGTCGAATGTATTGACGCTGATAGTACGCAACGATCCGACCGTGCACTGAATTGACACCGCCGCCAAGCCACGCGCTTTCTTGCCAGTATGATTAGCGTCATCATCAGAACATGCTATCAACGGCGGGGTTGTCTCGAACGGGCGATACGCTCCGTTTTCGCCCAAAAAAACCCAGCGTACGAGATTGAGATCTTACTCGTCGAGAACGGTTCACAGCAGTTAGCCCCATGGCTTGCTCAATTTGAGTGCCCTGCCGGACAGCACATCCGTTACTACCACCTACCCCAGGCCGACCGTTGCATGGCCGGGAATTTGGGTTTGGCCAACGCCCATGGCAAATGGGTGTGCTTTCTCGACGACGACGACGAGCTCTACCCCAACTACTGCGAGACGATGCTGACACCCTTTCTAGGCAACGACAGTATTGATGCCGTTTGTGCACACGCACATGAAGTCGCCACCACCATCCACTCGCATACCCCATTTGACTACCAAGAGCATCGCAAGTACATCGAATACGATAGACCTTTTTCTCGCGAGATATTGTGGATAAAGAACTTTTTACCAATACAGTCAGTCCTGTTTAAGCGCATACTGTATCTCGAACACGGCGGTTTTGACCCAGAACTCAAGGTGCTGGAAGACTGGGATTTGTGGGTGCGCTATGCGACCAACGGTCATTTCATCACCCTTGAGGATGTCACATCCTTTTATCGCGTCCCGCAAGAAGCTCATAAACGCATCGCGCGAGAAGACGCATTCCGAAATCACTATCATCTTGTGACAGAAAAACAAAGGAAAGTTGAGACGACCGTGGGCCAGCAATCGTACGCAAAGCTCGCGCGCGAAATATTGCTGAGTTCCCGCGTCTTGCATATGCTGTTTCGCTGCAAAGTGCTGAACATTGATACACTCTGCCACCGCGAAGTAGAGAGGTTCCATCTCGTAGAAAACGCACTCGCAAGCACGACGCCCAGGGATGCGATTGAAATAACGACGGCACAATTACAATGCAATCCTTTGATCGCTGGCCTGACGGTGTCAGAGTATCGTGCTAAACATTTACTTCGACGCTGTATTGATACCGTCCGCTCGACAGCAAAATCATCTAACGAATAAATAACGCCTACTGATGGACACGCCACACTCAGATCGCGCCGCCAAATTGATTGCGCTGTACTTTCCTCAGCTACACGCCATCCCCGAAAACGATCGCTGGTGGGGGCAAGGATTCACAGATTGGGACAAGGTCAAGACAGCGCAGCCACTGTACCCGGAGCATCATCAGCCTCGCGTGCCAGATCAAGCGCATTACTACAATCAGGCCGATCTTGCGGTGATTCGCCAGCAAGCAGCCTTGGCCAAGTCCTATGGCATCTACGGGTTTTGCCACTATCATTACTGGTTTGCTGGCAAGCAACTTTTACAAACGCCCACTGAATTGCTGCTGGCCAATAAGGATATCGATATTCGCTTTTGCTTATCTTGGGCTAACGAAACTTGGTCACGCCGCTGGGACGGTAAGGACCATCAGATTCTCATCAAGCAGACCCATCCGCCCGAGAAGAAGCTTTGGAAACAGCATTTTGATTACCTGATTCGCGCTTGGACAGATGAACGCGCGATCACCATTCACGGCAAACCGGTATTTGTCATCTATCGGCCGCATTTGATTGAATGTATCAACGAAATGCTCGACTACTGGGACACGCTGGTAAGGGCTGAAGGACTACCAGGGTTGTATATTATTTACCAACAACAATACACCTGCCCTGCTCCCGACGCCCTGGCCCGTTTTGACGGGGTTTTTGAGTTCCAGCCATTCTCTGCGATTAATCGCCCACAGGAAACAGGCGCGGCAAGCCAGCGCCAACGTTTACGCCGGTGGATAAGCAAATTACCCGCCCCCCTGCAGAGCTTGATCTGGACTTCCTGGTCTGAATTGTTAAAGTCGACCACCGTCTATGACTACGACACGGTGTGGCAAGATATCGTGCAACTGAATAAACACCCTGATCTGGACACGTTTCATGGGGCTTTTGTCGATTGGGATAACACCGCACGTTATGGCAAGCGCGCCACCATTGTCAAAGGCGCCACACCCGAAAAATTCCGTCATTGGTTCCACCGATTAATCACCCAGATTGATGCGGACCCGCACGCTGAGAAGATCGTGTTTATTAACGCCTGGAATGAATGGTCAGAGTGCGCCTACCTAGAACCCGACACGGTGCACGGGCTCGCTTACCTGGAAGCCATTCGCGACGTGCTAGCGACGCAGGCTTGACGCCTACTGATGCGAGCGGTGATTATCGTTCTCTTGGGCGAGTGAACGTAAGTACTGCCCATAATCCGTCTTATCAAACTCGCATGCCCTTGCCAATAAGGCGTCGGTATCAATGTAGCCCAAACGCCAGGCGATTTCTTCCGGACAGGCGATTTTTTGCCCCTGCCGCTTCTCTAACGTCGCTACAAACTGGCTGGCATCGAGCAGACCGTCGTGCGTTCCGGTGTCTAACCACGCAAAACCGCGCCCCATCACTTCGACGCTCAGCTGGCCCTGATCCAGATAGCGACGATTGATATCGGTGATCTCCAACTCCCCCCGCTCTGATGGGCGTAGCTGCTTCGCCATATCCACGACTTGGTTATCATAAAAATACAAGCCAGTCACTGCGTAATTGGACTTTGGATGTTCAGGCTTCTCTTCGAGAGACACAGCCCGCTGCTCAGCATCGAACTCAACCACGCCATAGCGGTGAGGATCCTGGACATGATAGGCAAACACCGTTGCACCGTTTTGCAATTTTGCACAGCGCTGCACCACAGGCATCAGGTCATGTCCATGAAACACATTATCCCCCAAAACCAATGCAGAACTTTTGTTCGCGAGGAAATCTTCGCCAATAAGAAACGCTTGGGCCAGGCCGTCAGGCTGTGCTTGTACCGCATACTGCAGATTGAGTCCCCATTGACGACCATCACCGAGCAAGGCCTCAAAGCGCGACAAATCACTGGGCGTGGCAATCAACAAGATGTCGCGGATACCGGCCAGCATCAATACGGACAGTGGGTAGTACACCATGGGCTTGTCGTAAATGGGCAAGAGCTGTTTGGTACCACCAAGAGTCACAGGGTGCAAGCGCGTCCCCGAACCGCCCGCTAAAATGATACCTTTCATCTCGCGCTATCCAGAAAAGGATTTTTGTTTGAACGACGCCCAATATGCAGGACTGTGGCTGAGGTGAGACTTAATCCCAAGCGGGATGGCGCGATGCAATAAGCCCGCTGAGTATCCGAGTGCCCGCAACGCATTGCGTACCAGTGACTGTATAAACAAGGGCACACTTTGGCGATAGGCAAACCTTAACTCGGCGCGCACATACCCCACCCCTTCAGACTGCGTGGACCGCAGCATTCGCCGAATCTTCGGCTGAGACTGGTGAAACAAACCGGTATCAAAATACCGTCGAAACTCTTGGCCCAGGGTGTAGTTGTGCGCATGACTCACTGTGGCCTGTGCACAATAACGATGCTCGTAGCCCGCCGCAAGAATAGCACTGCACACCAGCATGTCCTACCCCATGATCAAACGCGCCGGAAACCCACCAACTTCGCGCAATGCGCTCGTGCGGTAGGCCGCGAAAGAGTTCGAGCAAAAAATTCCCCGTATACCCATTTTCGGCAAACGTGCTTGAGTAACCGCATAAGATCTGGCGGGATAGTTGTAGCGTCGATGAAAGGCCGCCAGCGCGGTCGCATCACGCCCAGGCACTTGTCGCCCAAAGGCTGAACCGACTCGCGGGTCAGAAAAACAGGCAATGATATTTTCAAGCGCGTAAGGATCGTTTAAGACAGCGTCTTGCGTCAGGTACACAAGTACGTCCGCACGCTGCAGATACGAAGCACCGAGTTGTCGAGTGCCACCGTGGTCAAAGTGCTCTCGGGGCACTTCTACAACCTTTAAGCCCGCTTCGGCTGCACGTTCAGGGGTGCCGTCACTCGATTGTGAGTCCAGTACCAGTGCATAGTCAGGTTGTCGCGATTGCCGCTTTAGGCCATCCAGCCAAGCTGAAAAAGCCGGGCCAGGGTTGAGAGTGGGAACAATAACGCCAAAGGTGGGTTCTTGATGCATACTTACTCGGTATAGGGTTTCAAACAGAACCTCAAGTAGCGGGTCAGTGCCATTCGGGGTTCGCCTCGCCAGTCAATCCTGGAGACCATTGCTTATTATGTCACTGGCCAAGTAACCCTACACTTACAAAGTATAAACCCGGAACCCCAGAGATTCCGGGTGTCTAAAACGCTGGCGCAAGGCTGGCTCTATTGAATATAGCCCATACTTTCGAGTTTGAGCAGTACACGGTGTGCAGCCTCATCGGGCGAGCACGTCTCAGTTTGGATGACCATCTCTGGATTCTCGGGGACTTCATACGGATCATCAATGCCCGTGAAGCCTTTAATTTTCCCAGCTCGAGCCATCGCGTAGAGTCCCTTTCTGTCGCGTTTCTCGCAGGTTTCCAGCAACGTTGCAACGTGAATTTCAATAAAACCACCCAAGGGAGTGATCGTTTCGCGCACGCGATGGCGAGTCTCCGCATAGGGCGCGATAGGTGCACAAATCGCAATACCCCGGTTTTTGGTGATCTCACTCGCCACATAACCGATACGCTGGATATTCAAATCTCGGTGTTCACGTGAGAACCCCAATTCACTGGAGAGATTGGTTCTGACAACATCTCCATCAAGCAGAGTTACAGGTCGTCCACCCAGTTCGAGCAACTTCACTAGCAGTGCATTCGCAATGGTCGACTTACCAGCACCGGACAGCCCGGTAAAGAAAATGGTGAGGCCCTGTTGGTTGCGAGGCGGATGCGTACGTCGCAGCTCTGCCACCACTTCTGGGTAAGAGAACCACTCGGGAATTTCCAACCCTTCTTGTAAGCGACGGCGAAGTTCCGTGCCAGAAATATTCAGCACCGTTTCTTCGTCACTGACTTCACTGACCGGGCGGTACTCTGCCCGCTCTTGGACATAGACCATCGCCTCAAAGGGCACCATTTCAATGCCTATTTCATCTTGGTATTCGCGCACCATGTCCTGCGCGTCATAAGGCCCGTAGAAGTCTTCGCCCGCGCTGTTCTTACCGGGGCCGGCATGGTCACGTCCGACGATAAAGTGTGTGCAGCCATAGTTCTTACGGATAATGGCGTGCCAGAGCGCTTCTCGCGGCCCACCCATGCGCATGGCTAATGGCAATAGGCTGAGCGCACTGGTTTGTTCAGGGTAGTGCTTGATGAGCTTTTCGTAGCAACGCACGCGGGTGAAGTGGTCGATGTCTCCGGGCTTTGTCATACCCACCACCGGGTGAATCAACAGATTGGCTTCGGCGCGCTTGGCAGCACGAAACGTCAGTTCTTGGTGCGCGCGATGCATGGGGTTGCGCGTTTGGAAGGCAACCACCCGCGTCCAACCAAGCTTGGAAAAACGCGCTCGCAGCTCTGCGGGGGTATCTCGCAAATAGCGATAATCGTAGTGTGTCGGCGCTTCTACACCCGTCAGCTTACCGCCGAGATAAACTGGCTCAGTACGATTAAGCAGGTAGTCTACGCCCGGATGCGCAGTATCAGCAGCACCAAACACCTGACGTGCTTCATGTTCTCTGTCGGGTCTATAGATGTCCGAGATATCGAGTATCGCGATCAACACGCCTTCAAGGTCTCGCAGTGCGAGTTTGCCACCTGCAGCCAAGTCCGCAGCAAAATCTTCACTCACGTCCAGCGTAATCGGCATTGGCCACACAGTGCCGTCCGCAAGGCGCATCGTGTCGCAAACACCCTGGTAGTCCGCCTCACCCATAAAACCTTCAAGGGGAGAAAAAGCTCCGTTCAAAAGCAGCTCCAAATCGCATTGCTGCCGCTGCGTCAATGTCCAGCTGGGTAAATCGTGCGCAAGCTTTTGGGTAGCTTCAATCTCGTCTGCGCTTACGTAAAGATTGATCAGGTTTCCGCCATGGGGTTCGATCAGTTGCGTCATTTTAGGCTCGTTTCTCGTTAACTGTGTAACAGCATCTGCTGTTCAGACTCGTGATTCATTGTGAAGGCCCGATCAGGTGTGTCCCGTCAGGCAATGCGGCAAGTTAAATGCGAATATAAACAATAAGCAGGCCAAAAAAATGCTCTAGCCATGTTGATACGCCCCGATAATCGGGGCGTTTTTAGGGGTCAATCAGCAGATCAGAGGGTCAGACCCAGCGTTGCAAACTCAATCAGTAGCGATAGTGCTCGGGTTTATAGGGCCCCGCCTGATCGACACCGATGTAGTCAGCTTGCTCCGTATTCAACTCCGTCAAATTGACGCCGATTTTCTTCAAGTGCAGACGAGCGACCTTTTCATCCAGCACTTTCGGCAATACATGCACACCAACAGCGTAGTCATCCGCGTTTTTCCAGAGTTCAATCTGAGCCAACACTTGGTTGGTGAACGACGCTGACATGACAAAACTCGGATGCCCGGTGGCGCAGCCCAGATTCACCAAACGCCCTTCGGCCAGCAAGATAATGCGCTTGCCGTCGGGGAATACAATGTGGTCAACCTGAGGCTTAATGTTTTCCCAAGTATACTGCCGCAATGCAGCAACGTCGATTTCATTATCGAAATGACCGATGTTACAAACGATGGCCTCGTTCTTCATCTGCACCATGTGGTCATGATTGATCACATTGATGTTACCGGTAGTAGTCACGAAGATATCACCCTGAGCAGCGACATCGTCCATATTGACAATGCGGTAACCTTCCATCGCCGCCTGCAGCGCACAGATGGGATCGATCTCGGTGACCCATACGGTCGCACCCATGCCACGGAACGCTTGCGCGCATCCCTTACCCACATCGCCATAACCCAACACCACAGCGATTTTGCCTGCCACCATCACGTCAGTCGCTCGCTTAATGCCATCGAGCAAAGATTCACGACAGCCGTAAAGATT
>DOIU01000423.1 GCA_003511825.1 Gammaproteobacteria bacterium
TTGATGACAAGATTATTCAGCGCGCCCAGGAAAACGGTGAGAGCGTCGGCGCGCTCACGGCCCGGTTTATCGAAGCCATGCATGAGGATGCCGCCGCGTTGCACAACTTGTCGCCAGACCAGGAACCCAAGGCGACGGACAACATTGTTGAGATCATTACGATGGTCGAGACCCTGGTTGCTGAGGGGCATGCCTATGCGGCGGATAATGGGGATGTGTATTTTGCCGTCAATACCTTCGACACCTATGGCAAATTGTCGGGCCGCCAACTGGATGAACTCCGCGCTGGTGAACGGGTGGATATCGATCTCAACAAGCGAGACCCGCTGGATTTCGTGCTCTGGAAAGCGGCTAAACCCGGTGAACCTGCGTGGGACTCGCCCTGGGGTGCCGGGCGCCCGGGCTGGCATATTGAGTGTTCGGCGATGTCAACGGATTGCTTGGGTGATCATTTTGATATCCACGGTGGCGGGATGGATTTGCAGTTTCCGCACCACGAGAACGAGATTGCGCAGAGCGAGTGCGCCACCGGTAAAACCTTCGTCAACTATTGGATGCATAACGGATTTGTGCGCATCGATGATGAGAAGATGTCTAAGTCACTGGGCAACTTCTTCACGATTCGCGATGTGCTCAAAGCTTATAAGGGCGAAGAAATCCGCTTCTTTATGCTTGGCAGCCACTATCGCAGCCCATTGAACTACTCCACGCAACAGCTGGACAATGCGCGCGCCGGGCTGACGCGACTCTACACCGCGTTGCGCAGTGTACCCATCGAGTCCTCTGGAGCGGGCGATGCTGAGTGGGTCGCGCGATTCGAAGCGGTGATGGATGATGACTTCAACACGCCCGAGGCATTGGCCGTCTTGTTCGACCTTGCATCCGCCCTCAACCGGTGCGAGGATGACGCGCAAAAGTGCAAGCTCGGTGTGACGCTTCGTCAGTTGGGCGACCGGCTCGGCATCTTGCAGCAAGACCCTGAGCAGTTTTTCAAGGCACCGGCCTCGGCCTCGGGGTTGAGTGACGACGAGATTGATGCCCTGGTCGAACAGCGTCAGCAGGCGCGAGCCGACCGTGATTTCGCAACCAGTGACCGCATTCGCGATCAGCTTGCGGAGCAGGGCATCGTACTGGAAGACAAAGGCGATCGCACCTTATGGCGACGCACGAGCTGAATGCTAATGAGTGTGGGCAGAGCGGAAGGCTCTGCGCGCGCAGAGACCTCGCGGACTGATTAACGTGAACACAACCGAAGAACTGATTGACGATATTCGCCAAGGCAAAATGGTGATTTTGCTGGACGACGAAGGGCGCGAAAACGAAGGCGACTTGGTGATGGCCGCTGAGTTGACCCGTGCCGAAGACATTAATTTTATGGCCCATTACGGGCGTGGCCTTATTTGCTTGCCGTTGAGTCGGGAGCACTGCTTGCGCTTGCGCTTGCCCTTAATGGTGCACAATAACCTCACCTCGCACGGTACGAACTTTACCGTCTCCATTGAAGCGGCAGTGGGCGTGTCCACCGGGATTTCCGCCGCAGATCGGGCGCGGACCATTCAGGCCGCTGTGTCCGACAACGCCCGGCCAGAGGATATTGTGCAGCCTGGGCATATCTTTCCGCTCATGGCGCAAGACGGCGGCGTGCTCGCGCGCGCGGGGCACACCGAGGCGGCGTGTGACTTGTCACGGCTGGCCGGGCTGCAGGCGGCCGCGACGATCGTTGAAATTCTCAACCCCGATGGGACCATGGCCCGACGGCCCGACCTCGAAGCTTTTGCGGCCAAGCACGATCTGAAGATCGGCACCATTGAAGACTTGATCCGCTATCGCATTCACAACGAAAAAAACGTCGAGCGCGTGGCGGAGAGTGATTTCCCCAGTGTGTATGGCCACTTCCGCTTGCTGGCATTCCAAGATGTGCTCGAAAATGGCCTGCATCTGGCCCTCGTTCGGGGTGATGTTGACCCCGACAAGCCCTGTGACGTGCGTGTGCATGTTGAGAACTTATTGCACGATAGCCTAGGGTCAACCATTGATAGCGGCTGGCCACTGAGCGACGCTTTGCGGCGCTTGGGTGAGGGCAATGATGCCGGGGTGTTGGTCTTGTTGCGGGGGCCACAAGATAACCGCGACATCGTGCGACAGATCCAGCAATTGCATCTGGCACAAACACACCCTGAAGAGCATGCCGCTAAAACTGATGAGCCGGAGGACTTTCGCACCTACGGTATCGGTGCCCAGATCTTATCGGACCTGGGTGTGCGGAAAATGCGCCTGTTAAGCGCACCAAAGGTCTTCCATGGACTTGCAGGTTTCGATCTGGAAGTGGTGGACTTTATCACCGAATAAACACACAAGAGAACGAGAGATGTCAGAGATAGTCACGCTAGAGGGCAACCTCACCGCAGCGCAAGCCAAGTACGCCATTATCGCGGCCCGTTTCAATGGCTTTATTGTGAACAGCTTGGTCTCGGGTGCTTTGGATGTGCTGAAACGCTCGGGCGTTGCGGAGAGTGATGTCACCCTGGTGCATGTACCGGGTGCGTACGAGATGCCGCTGGTTGCACAGAAACTCGCAGCATCGGGTCGGTTTGATGGCATCATCGCGCTGGGCGCAGTGATTCGAGGTGCCACGCCGCATTTTGACTTTGTCGCAGGCGAGTGCAGCAAGGGGCTGGCTCAGGTGTCGCTTGACAGCGGAATCCCGGTGGGCAACGGTGTCTTGACCACGGAGTCTATCGAACAGGCGATCGAGCGCGCCGGGACCAAAGCCGGCAATAAGGGCGGCGAGGCAGCGCAAACCGTGATTGAAATGATTGATTTATTGCGGAAACTCTAAGTGACCAAACCGGACAACAAGTTACTCGCCAGGGATCGGCGCAATGCGCGTATTCGCGCCATGCAAGCCTTGTATCAACAGGATATGGCGGGTGGCGACTGTGGAGAGATTATCGCGCAGTTCCACGAGACTCAGGAGTTCGATCGGGTTGATGCCGAGTACTTTGAAACACTGTTTCGCGGGGTGCTCACCCAGATCGATGCTTTAGATGCGGCCATTGTGCCCTTCCTGGATCGCAAGCTCGATGATTTAGACGCGGTGGAGCGCAGCATTTTGCGCCTTGCTGGTTACGAACTCAAAGCGCGTTTGGACATTCCCTACAGAATCGTGATTAACGAGGCCGTCGAGTTGGCGAAAAAGTTTGGGGCAGAGCAGGGACACAAGTACGTCAACGGTGTGGTCGACAATCTCGCGCGCCAGTTTCGTGCCACTGAATTACAAGCGCAAGCGCAGTCCTCGCAATAAGTCGGAGTTTTGCATGAAAGGCACCCGACTGGGACTGGGCGATTTGGTGTCGCATCCACTCAATGTATTTTCACTCGGTTTTGGTTCCGGGCTCGCGCCTTTGGCGCCGGGCACTGCGGGGACCTTGGTCGCCATACCGCTTTATCTGGCCCTGGCCAATCTGGCCTTACCCGTCTATCTGTTGGTCGTGTTACTGGCTGTGGTGTTTGGTGTTTGGTGTTGTGGCGTTACCGCACAGGTCTTGGGTGTGCACGATCACTCGGGTATCGTCTGGGACGAGATTGCGGGCTACCTCATTACCATGATTGCGGCACCCGCTGGCTGGGTTTGGGTGGTCTTGGGATTTGCCTTGTTTCGGGTGTTTGATGTCCTGAAGCCGTGGCCGATCAATTGGCTTGATCGGCATGTCCATGGCGGACTCGGTATTAGA
>DOIU01000019.1 GCA_003511825.1 Gammaproteobacteria bacterium
CAGATCTCATCGTCACCGACGTTTGGGCCAGTATGGGACAGGAGGCGGAACAACAACAACGCGCCCAAGCATTTGCCGATTACTGTGTCAGTGACGCATTAATGGCGGTCGCAAAGCCAGACGCGCTGTTTATGCATTGTTTGCCCGCCCATCGGGGAGAAGAGGTCGATGCCAGCGTGCTTGACGGCTCTCAAAGCGTCGTCTGGGAAGAAGCCGGAAACCGCTTGCACGCCCAAAAAGCACTGCTGGAATTCCTATTACTCGGCAGCTAACACGCCCAACTTGCCCCCTTATTCTCACATGCCACTGGATCTGACAGGTAGCCCCTAACCGGTCTTACTCAGTGGCGTGATGTTTGCATTTTCTCCCGATTGAATAGTGATAAGTGTTTCACCCTCGGAGATGTCAAACATGATGAGTAAAACACGAGCCTTTGCGCTGCATCTCAGCCTGAGTCTGCTGGTCTTTTCTACTCTGATTCTGGTCATGTACTTTTATTGGTTCCCTGGCGAGTATTTCATGCTCGATGGCGGCTGGCAGGGCATTCGCTTGATTGCATTGGTTGATGTTGTCTTAGGTCCTGCGCTCACCCTACTCCTTTACAAACCCGGTAAACCGAAACTCATTCTCGATATGAGCCTGATAGCCACCATACAAATATCCGCGCTTGCTTACGGATTTTATGCGGCTTACCAACAACGGACAGTGGGTCTCGTGTTCGCCGAAGACACGTTTACGACGCTGTCGTACCAAGATTTGCTCGCCGCCAATGATGTGGTAGAGGCCATGGGGCATCAGCCGAAATCATTCGACACTCTGGGCGATAGCCACCCGAAACAGATCGTCAGCGAAACACTGAACGACGCGAACTTTGGGCAATACATGGCTGACGTCATGAATGGTATGCCCACGTTACGCGAACGGACCGATAAATACCGCCCCCTTGCCGGCAGTATCGACGCCTTATCGCGGCATCAGCTTGAACATACCGATATCAAAGATCCGAAGATGTTAGAGGCCATCAAAACCATCACCGCAAAGACAGACTCGGCTAAGACTCGCTATGAGCTTTACCGATTTAAAGCGCGCTATGGCTCAGGTGTTGCGATTCTGGACAAAGAAGCCGGAAAAATAACGCACCTGGTGACAGGCAGCGAAAAGCGTTCTTAATCACGACGATTCGGCGAAAAACTACCGGCGGAGTTATTGCAAATTTTCACAGCTGTGTTTTTTACATGAATTTATAGTGAAGGATCAGAATCCAAGAGCTATAACTGGTACTATAAATGCGAACTGCTTCACCTATTTGCATCCAGAAAAGCGCCTGCGACTGGCCTGCCTGCGCCACCTAAACGACTACGACACCCGATGAATTATTTATTCCTAATCGCTGCCTCCACCATGATCAGCCTTGCGATCATTCCGCTGATGGTCAGAGTTGCACCACGGCTTGGCATGATGGACGAGCCCGATCCACGCAAGGTGCATGAATCACCAACACCTCGAGTCGGCGGCTGGGGAATCATCATTGGGGCGTTGCTCCCGGTGCTCTTAATCGCGCCACTCGATGGCCTGATTCAGAGCTATATCTTTGGGTCGATTGTGCTGCTGATTTTCGGCGCTCTGGATGACCACAATGAAATGGGGCACTACACCAAGTTTATTGGCCAAATCATCGCCGTAGTCCCGGTGGTGTTTTATGCGGATCTGTATGTTTCACATATTCCGCTGCTGAGTATTGAGCTACCTGCCTTTATCGGCAAACCGTTCACTGCCATCGCATTGATCGGCATGATCAACGCCATCAACCATTCAGACGGCCTGGATGGCTTGGCGGGTGGCGAGTCCCTCGCGAGCCTGGCGGCCATTGCACTGCTGGCCTACCTGGCGGGTGATGGCAATTTGGCCATCACCATTACCTTTGGCGCCATTGGCGGCATTCTCGGTTTTTTGCGATACAACACACATCCGGCCATGGTGTTCATGGGTGACGGCGGCAGCCAGTTCTTAGGGTTTACCCTCGGCTTCCTCACTGTGCTGTTGACACAAATCATTGATACCGAGCTCAGCCCCGCGATCGCATTGCTGCTGCTGGGTGTGCCGATTATCGACATCATCACCGTGCTTTGGAAGCGCGTCTCCGGTGGCAACAACCCCTTTCTGGCGACCAAAAACCATATCCATCACCGCCTGTTGGATCGTGGCTTCGCGCACAAGGAGTCGGTGGTGGTCATCTACACCATCCATACGTTTCTGGTCGCCAGCGGGTTATGGCTGCGCAACGCCAACGATTGGATTATTCTAGTGTTCTATTTCACCGTCGCGGTGTTTGTGTTCTTCTTCTTATCATGGTCTGAACAGACCGGATGGAAGGCGAACAAAACCGAAGCGCATCGCGTCTTGTCATGGAGTATTGATAAGGTCGGGAACAGTGGGATTTTGGTGTGGGGGCCGCGACGATTTCTAGAGCTTGCCATACCGTTTTACCTGGTATCGGTTGCGGTTTGGCTGAATAAAATTCCGGAAGACTTTGGATGGGTTGCGCTGTTGCTCGCTGTCGCACTGGCACTGCAAGCGCTGAACATCTACCCCTTTCGCAAGAGCATGCGTCGCTCAATCATCTACACCACGGCGGTGTTTGTTATTTATCTGTCTATCCTGGATCGCCCGAGCTGGCGCAACGAATGGGTGGCGTATGTTGAGTTCATCTTCTACGCGGCGGTCGGCTTATCAATTTTTCTCGCCATTCAGTTCTCGCCACGCCGACGCAAAGAAGAATTCAATGTGACGGCATTGGATTACTTGCTATTGTTCGTTGTCGCAGCGTCTCTCATCTTCAGCCAGGCTGCGGTGGATATAGGCGGATTTAACGTCAATATCTTTATCGTTGTACTGTGTATTATTCTCTACGGGACAGAGTTGATGCTGGTAGAGCGGAAAAAGCGTGCCGACTTATTGGGTAAAGCAGCTTGGTTGACGCTAGTGATCATCGCCCTACGAGGACTAGGCGTGATCCAATTTGAACTGAGCTTTTAAGACAGCACCATCAATGCGCACAGCAGGATACTGCGTTGCGATCAGCCAACCATCTTGGCTTTACGCGGCTTTGTTGGGCTGTTGGCTCACCACCATCGCGCGACGAAATGTTTCAACATACTGCTCAGCGATGCGGGTCCAACTGTAGGTCTGCACATCCGATAAGGCGCGCTCGCGACAACGCACCAATAACTCTGGCTCATCGAGTAAACGCACCACCCCATCGGCGATGGCCTGAGGATCGCCTGGTTCCACCAACACGCCATTTTCGTCGTCGATGATCACGTCTCGATTCCCAGAGATACGGGTCGCAACAATGGCCGAGCCTGAAGCCATCGCATCCAGCAGCGCGAGTGACAACCCTTCTGATCCCTCGGACATACCCGGCGCCACATAGACATCACTTGCCTGATAAAGCGCAGCAACGAGGTCTTCGGTCGTCGGATTCAGTTCGACGGGGGGAACACCTCCAGTCAGCGTGACCTGGTCGCCAATCCCTAGCTCATCAATAAGGGGTTGCAAGACATCAGTGCCACGCCCAACAATGACAAGGTGCGCATCTGGTCTGGCTTGACTGATGGGCGCCATCGCACGAACGAGTTCTTCATGTCCTCGACGACGCACGTAGTTGCCAACTGTCAGTAAGACATGTTTGTCGGCAGGGATATTGAAGCGATCGCGCACGTCGATCCCTTGATCACGATCGAAGCGGGAAAAATCCACGCCATTAGGGATCTCCACAATGCTCTCGCGGGTCGCGCCCGCATCCAACAACGATGCAACAACACTATCACTGATCGCGGTCTTGAACTCAGCGACATCCATCACCTGGCGAATTTTCTCGGCAAGATCTGGCTGGAGCCTCAGCCCATGACCAATCTCGGGGATGACATGAATATCCTCACCATGCGGCGTCACAACCAACGCAGTCCCGGTATAGGATTTATTGAACAGCGCGACATAGCCTGCGGGATAAGTGGCGTGGGCACTGATCACATCGCAGCGGTGGCGCGCAATTTCGATTGCCAGTTGGATTCGCGATGATTGAATCGTAGACAAACCTGGGATTTTCGGCCAGCGAACAACTTTAAAATCATAAGTGTATTTGCGATGGCTCCACCACCCCCCAGGGCACACCACACGCACATTGTGGCCTAGTTCAGTTAGGGCTTTCGCAAGGTGGTAAACGACAATTTCGCGCCCTCCAACATGAGGCAAGAAACTGTTGGTATACAAAATGATATTGAGTGGCGCATCCACTTTTCTGCTATCGCTCACCTTATGACCCCTGCGATATCTTGATGTTACTGTCGCTGTCAGACAAATCAGAGTTGTCCAGCAGTTGCTCGCAAACCCGCATCACCTTGCTTGCATTATTAAGCCAACTATGGCTTTGCAGCACCTCTGCACGAGAAGCCTGACTGATCCGCTGGTAGCGCTCGGGAGACTGCTGCAGCGCCTGAATCGCCTCAAAAAACTGAGTCGCTGAGGGCGGATAGACCAACTCGCCAGTCTCGCCCGAACGAATGATCGACCCTATTTGCCCAGTATCCGTAGACACAATGGGTGTTCCCATCGACATGTATTCGTACATTTTTAAGGGGGAAAAATAAAAACCCTCAAAATCCGGATAGGTCATGACCGCGTAGTCAAAAACGGCCGTATGCCGAGGTACCTCATCGTGCGGCACATAGTCAATCTGATAAACCACGTCCTCCAAGCCACGTTCCTTCACCATCGCTTTGATCGTTGCGTAGTTCTCTCCGTTACCAATCAGCAGCAGCGCATAGCGCGCATCGGTAGCGTGCAGTTTTTGGATCAACTCAACGGATACGGGGAGACCGTGCCATGTTTTATAGGAACCGACATACCCTAGAACGATACGCCCTTCCAAGCCAAACGCCTCTTTCAACGCCTCCCGGTCAAAACGTTCGGGATTAAAGTCCTCGGTTTCGACACCGTTGGGAATCACGCTGCATCGATCCGACGGGTAAAACTGATCCACAAAATCCTTGATTGACTGCGAAACGACGAATACCCGATCGGAATGACGAATCGCGTATTGCTCAGCCCAACGAGTAACGCGCGCCGCCCAGCCCGATCGAGAAGCCACACTGATCTCAAGATACTTAATGGAATTGACCTCAGCGACGCACGGAAGCTGATACATCCGACGGAGCAGTTGGGGAGCAAAATTAAACAAGGTTGTGCGATAAACGAGCACATCCGGTTGGAAGCGCTGAATGATTTTACGCGCCGCGAGAAAGTATCGCACCGTTTCTACAGCACCGTCGTACAGATCAACCAAATCAGAAGCGCCACGCCCCAACCGGCGAATGCGAG
>DOIU01000212.1 GCA_003511825.1 Gammaproteobacteria bacterium
TGCGGTTTTTGCTGAGGTCAGCGTATTTTACCGCCCCCATACCAACCGCATGCGCAATATCGCGCAGTTCGGCGTCGTCAAGGTCTGGGTTTTTCTCCGCAACGACGGCCAACGCACGCTCTTTTGCCTCTTGCAGTAAATCGACCAACTTCACGGTGGTGCCTTCGCGAGTTTTGAAGGGTTTACCGTCTGCGCCGTTCATGGTGCCAAACCCCATGTGTTCCAAGCGCTGCGCTTCGGGCGTATAGCCGACTTTGCATGCCACCGCAAAAATCTGTCGGAAATGCAACTCCTGTCGCTGATCAACAAAATACAAGACCCGATCCGCCTTGAGATCCTCAGCGCGGTAGCGCACAGCGGCGAGATCGGTCGTGGCATAGAGATACCCGCCGTCAGCTTTTTGTACGATGACAGGAAGAATCTTGCCATCCGCATTGCTAAACTCTTCCAGGAAGACACACTGCGCACCGGCATCTTCTGTCAGCAACCCCGCATCGCGCAGGTTGTTGACAACCTCGGGCAGCAATGGATTGTAAGCGCTCTCGCCACGCACATCCGCTTCGCTCAGGCTCACGTCGAGCATCGTGTAAATCGCCTGACAGTGACTCAGCGAAGTGGCCTTGAACGCCTCCCATAAGGCCATGCATGCCGGATCTCCCGACTGCAAGGCCACCACCAACTCGCGCGCGCGCGTGGCGAACGCTTCTGACTCGTCAAAGCGTTGCTTTGCGGCGCGATAAAACACTTCAAGATCGGCCAGAGCATGATCACCCACCTCGGCATCGCGCTGCTCCTGCAAATAAGCCAGCAGCATCCCAAACTGTGTCCCCCAGTCTCCGACATGGTTTTGGCGAATCACACGATGCCCGAGGAAAGCCAAGGTACGCGCGACGGCGTCGCCAATAATGGTCGAACGCAGGTGCCCGACATGCATTTCTTTCGCGAGATTGGGCGAAGAGTAATCAACCACCACGGTTTCAGCGGTGACTTCGGGCACCCCCAGTCGCTCATCGTGCAAGACCGCCTCAAGCTGCTGCGCCAGCCATTGGTGGTCGATGAAGAAGTTGATAAACCCAGGGCCTGCAATTTGGGTTGAGGATAAAAAGTCTGCCGCTGGCAAGCTGGCCACAATGCGCTCGGCGAGATCGCGGGGCTTCATGCCGGCGGCTTTGGCGCAAACCAGGGCGATATTACTCGCGACATCGCCGTGGGCCTTGTCGCGCGTGCGCTCAACCACCACCTTCGGCGCGAAGTCCGCGGGCAGAACCTGCTCGTGCTTGAGATTGTCGAGCGCGTTTTCAATCAGTGTTTGGGCCAGGGCTTTCATGGAATTGAGATGGCTGCCTTCAAAAGCCCATCATTGTAGCGGATTTAGGCGGCTTTGGTCGCACTGATCGCTCGGACGCATCTCCTTGGGTGTTTGGGATTCAACGCCCTTTAAGCACCTGTTCAGGCATGATGCAACTGTTGCAACACGCCAAGATCAACACAGGTTGCGGCCATATTGCCTCGAAGAACGCGGGCAGCAACGTCAGGTTCACCCAAACCGTCGGTAACCAGAGCAGCGGCGCTGACATCATCATCAACCGTGTAGGCATTCACCGTGACCAGCGTGCGCAGTCCTGCCGCCGTGGCAGCCCGCAGCCCATTGTGCGAATCTTCTAACGCGAGGCAGGCATCGGCGCACAGACCGAGTTGCTCCATGGCCAAGTGATACACATCCGGCGCCGGCTTTTTGCTCGGCACGCTGTCACCGGCGGCAATCACCTCAAACCAGTCCACGAAAGCGCCCCCATGCGCGCTCGACAACAGCGTCGTCACGTTCTCCGGCGTTGTGGTGGTCGCAATGCCGAGTCGCAACCCCGCTTCACGGGCCTCGCGCAGCAGACGCGCAACACCCGGCCGCAACGGGATATGACCCTGACGCAGCAAATCGAGGTAATGCCGGGTTTTGGATTGATGCAGTTCGCGCACGAAGGTGTCCAACCCAGGATCGCGCGCCTGCTCGGGATCAATTTGCTCAATAAAATACCGCAGCCGCTCCTTGCCACCTGTGACAGTCAAGAGCTTGCCATAGAGCGCCTCATCCCAAAACCAATCCACACCCGCGTCGGCAAAAGCACGATTAAACGCCACGCGATGGCCATCGCGCTCGGTATCCGCAAGCGTGCCGTCCACATCGAACAACAATGCCCGTAGGTCAGCCATAGGAATATCCTTTTGCTAATGTGACGACTCCACCCTAAGATATCTGACCGGTAAAGACAATACCGCCGTTTCAATAGCACGGCGATCATCGCTGCTATTCCCAATGAGGCAGAACAATGAACGCCGGCTACTCCGGAAAACCCTTGCACCAAAAACTCGGCTACAAAGCCGGCATGCGGATTTATGCCGCACACGCACCCGATAACTATCTGGATCTGCTCGGCGATGACCCACCCGATATCCGCGTCCTAAAAAGGCCCGGCAAACACATGGATGTGATCCACGCTTTCTACACCGAGGCTAAGCGCCTGGAGCAGGGTCTGCAACGCCATCGGTTGACCATCGCTCAAGATGGCATGATTTGGGTCAGCTGGCCGAAAAAAGCCTCTGCGGTAACCAGTGATATCACAGAAGATGTGGTGAGAGCCCACGCCCTGCCACTCGGCCTGGTCGATGTGAAAGTGTGCGCGGTGGACGATGTGTGGTCGGGGCTGAAGCTGGTGATCAGAAAATCTGAACGCCTAGCGAGGCGGTAGAGGCACCCGCATGCACTGACGCGCACGCGATCAACGACAACGCGGAAACACCCATCACCCAAAAGCCCACATCGCGCCTGACAAAATAGAGTGCATACTAGGCATCAAAAACGCCATTCCGAAGCTGCATTACCTACTAAACACACCCAAGCTGACGTGTACTAAAAACGCGGCAGCCATCGTCACAGCGTAGGATTTTATTGCAATACAGACCCCTTTTAAATCGCATTAACAATAGTGCCAACAGGTCTCGATAACGCTATAATGGCAGCACTATACGCGAATCTTAACGCCGTTTTTCTAGAGACGATCCGCGATGTCTTTTCACCCTGACAGGGAAAATATGCAACCATGGATAATCAATCCGACTACGCCAACAAACGGATGAACCCGGCCGATGCCTTATCTCTGGTCAATCATGGCGACACCATCGTCGTACCGACCGGCGTGGGCGAGCCACCAGCACTGCTGGAAGCCTTATCTGATAGACGCCGCGATTTTCGCGATGTGACTGTCAGCCAGATTCTGCCGCTGCGCCCTTATGGCTACTTTGATGAACAGACGCAAGAAAACGTCCGCCATACCGCGTACTTTTTCGGCGGCCCCTCCCGCCCCGGTGGGCAGGCTGGCTGGATTGATTTTATGCCGGCGTACTTTTCAGAAATTCCGCAGCTGATTGATCGCGGTTACACACCTTCGGACGTTGTGTTTACGCTCGCATCGCCGATGGACGAGCATGGCTATTTCGCCATCTCACTGGCGGCGGACTACACCATGGCCGCGATCAAGCGGGCGCGCTGCGTGGTGCTGGAGGTCAATCCAAACGTGCCTTACACCTTTGGTGACTGCCACATCCACATCTCCCAGGTCGCCGGCTTGGTGGAAAGCGATACGCCGCTGCTCGAAGTCGGCTTGCCGACGATCGGGCCGGTCGAAGAAGCCATCGGTAAATACGTCGCTGATTTGATCGATGACGGCTCAACGCTGCAAATCGGTTACGGCGCCATCCCCGACGCTGTGGTGATGCAACTCAAAGAAAAGCGGGATCTCGGCATTCACACCGAAATGTTTGGCGACGGCATTCTCACGCTGATTGAGTCCGGCGCGGTCACTAACCGCAAAAAGACGTTCATGCCCGGCAAAATGGCAGCCACGTTCGCGCTCGGCTCCAACGCCTTGTACCGCTATATGGATCGCAACCCAGCCTTGGAAATGCATCCGGTTGATTACACCAACGATCCCTATATCGCCGCGCGCAATGACAAGCTGATCGCCATCAACGCGACCATGCAAATCGACCTCATGGGGCAATGCGGCTCGGAGTCACTGGGCACCAAACCCTACTCCGGCACGGGCGGCCAAGCGGACTTCGTCCGCGCCGCGAACCGCTCAAAGGACGGCAAAGCCTTTATCGTTCTGCCCTCCACCGCCAAAGGCGGCACCATCTCCCGGATCGCGGTCACGCTCACGCCCGGCACCCATGTCACCACGAGTAAAAACGACATCAGCTATGTGGTCACGGAGTACGGGGTTGCCCAGTTGCGCGGCAAATCCGCAAAACAACGGGCTGAGGCACTGATTGGCATCGCGCATCCGGATTTCCGCGAACAGCTGACAGAACAGGCGCGCAGTTTACATCTGCTGTAACGCTTGCCTTGCTTGGCAAGACGACGTCTCGGTGCAACGCCGAGGCGTCAGGTTTTCTTGAGGGCCGCAATAATCGCGGTGGTGGAGCAACCTTGCTCATAGGGCAGAATATCCACCCGGCCGCCGTTGTCGATCACCTGCCGATGGCCCGCGATGTCCTCCACCTGATAGTCGCCGCCTTTTACCAAGACGTCGGGTAATACGCTGGCGATCAATGCTTCGGGCGTATCGTCGGCGAAGTCCACCACCCAATCGACAGCAGACAACCCCGCAAGCACCTGCATGCGCCGATCTAGCGGGTTCACCGGGCGTTCCTCGCCCTTGAGGCGTCGCACCGAATCATCACTGTTGACCGCCACAATCAATCGATCGCCAAGTTGTGCCGCCGTATTGAGGTAGGCGACATGACCCGCGTGCAGGATGTCAAAACAGCCATTGGTCATCACAATGTTCTCACCCCGATGGCGTGCATTGGCAACCGCGAGCAGCAACTGCTCCTGCGTTAACACGGCAGAGCCTCGAAGGTCTTGCGCCGCCAATGTCGCGGCAAGCTCGGCACGGGTAACCGTGGAGGTGCCCACCTTGGTCACCACGATACCGGCAGCGACGTTGGCCAGATGGCAGGCTTCAGGCAAATCCGCGCCGGCCGCCAGCGCGGCTGCCAATGTCGAGATCACGGTATCGCCCGCCCCCGTGACATCACTGACTGAGACGGCCGATGTGGGTAAATGCAAGGCCTGCGCATCGACACTCACCAAGGTCATTCCCTTCTCGCTGCGGGTGACCAGCACCGCGCCAAAATCCAGGGTCTGCATCAGCTTAGCGGCTTTGGCCACCAACTCATCATCACTGCCACAGGGGCCCACGACGGCCTCAAACTCCGACAGATTCGGCGTGATCAAACTGGCGCCACGGTATTTGCCAAAATCCGTACCTTTAGGGTCCACCAGCACCGGCACCTGAGCCGCACGCGCCCGAGTGATCATCTCGGCGGTGTCCACCAAGGTCCCTTTGTTGTAATCCGACAGCACCACCACATCCACACCTGACAATGCCTGGGTATATTGCTCGAGCAACGCGGGGCGCTGCACCGGGTCAAAACCGCGCTCAAAGTCCAACCGCAGCAATTGCTGGCCCCGGCTGAGCACCCGCAGCTTGAGAATGGTGGGCACCTCGGGCACGCGCAACAGATCTGCCGCGACGGCATGCGTTTGCAACTGGCGCATCAAGGTATCCGCCGCATCGTCATCGCCGGTAAGCCCTACGAGACGGGCCTGGCTGCCCAATGCCGCAACGCTCTGCGCAACGTTAGCAGCGCCTCCGGGCCGGTCTTCCGTGTGCGCGACATTCACCACCGGCACCGGTGCCTCGGGGGAAATACGGCTGGTGGCCCCGGTGAGGTAGCGGTCAAGCATGACATCGCCAATCACTAACACTCGGGCATCGGAAAACTTCGGTAGGTTTATTTTCATGAATCTGTCGTGGATCAAGGGTGGGCCAACGTACCGCCCGCGTAACGGCGCTCCATTGTACCCGTGCGACGCCGAAGTCCAAAGTGCCGCGCCTTGCCAGACGGCATGGTCATGGTTACGATCAAGATCATCGCCCACTGCATTGCGGAGGACCTATGCCCCTGTTTGCCGACGACGCCCGCGACTTTGAGCAGCTGTGCGAGACCTTCGTCTGGGACATTCCGCCACAGTTTAATATCGCCAACGCCGTCTGTGACCGGCACACAGCACTCGCCGACCGCATTGCACTCTACTGTGAAAACGCTGATGGCGAAGAAGCCCGCTACACCTTCGCTGACATTCGACACCTGTCGTGCCAACTCGCCCACGCCTTGCGCACACTGAACGTAGTGCCGGGGGATCGAGTGGCCATCGCGTTGTCTCAACGCGTTGAAACCGCGCTCAGCCACATCGCCACCCACCGGCTCGGCGCCGTGTCGCTGCCGCTCAGTGTGCTGTTCGGCCCGGAAGCACTCACGCATCGCCTGGCTGACAGCGGAGCCAAGGTGCTGGTTACCACGGCTGACCTGGCACACACCTGCGCTCAGTTCCGCGACCAACTGACTGATCTAGCGCATATTTTGGTATGCGATCAGCCTGCAGACGCTGCTGCCGACTTCTGGGCTTTGCTGCGACAACATCCGGGGAACTTCAAGAATGTCGATACGCGCGCTGACGACCCGGCGTTGCTGATCTACACCTCGGGGACGACCGGCCCACCCAAAGGTGCGCTCATCGCCCACCGGGGTTTGCTCGGCAACCTGACAGGCTTTGAGCTGTCGCAGAATTTCTTTCCTCGAACGGATGACGTGTTCTGGACCCCAGCGGACTGGGCATGGACCGGTGGCCTGCTCGATGGCTTGCTGCCCAGCTGGTATTACGGTACACCGATCGTGGCGTTTGAAGGCAAAAAGTTTGATCCGCACAAAGCGCTGTCACTCATGGAAAAATACCGCGTGACGACGGGATTTTTCCCTCCGACCGCATTAAAGATGTTACGCAGCGTCCCCGACATTGCGCAAACCTATCAGCTGCATCTGCGGGCGATGATGTCTGCCGGCGAGGCGGTTGGCGAGGAACTGATCCAGTGGGGCCAGACCGCGCTGGGCATCGACATCAATGAGATGTGCGGTCAAACCGAGCACAATTATATGATCGGCAACTGCAACGCCATCATGCCACTCAAACCCGGCTCCATGGGCAAAGCCTATCCCGGTCATCGCGTTGAAGTGATGGACGCGAATGGCCAGCTCCTGCCCACCGGCGAGGTCGGCGAATTCGTCGCTCACCGCGACGACCCTGTGCACTTTTTGGGGTACTGGAAAAACCCTGAAGCCACCGCGCGCAAATACACCGGTGTCTGGTTCCATACCGGTGATGTGGGCTATCGGGATGACGCAGGGTATCTGTGGTTTCTCGGCCGCGCTGACGACGTGATCAACAGCGCGGGCTATCGCATCGGCCCCGGTGAAATTGAAGATTGCCTGCTGCGACACCCCGCTGTGTTACAAGCCGCAGCCGTGGGTGTCCCCGATCCGGAGGGCATCCGGGGCGATATCGTCAAAGCGTTTATTGTTCTCAAACCCGAGCACACACCGACCGACACCTTGGCCGACGATATCCGCGCTTTGGTCCGCAATAATCTCGCGTCTTATGAATATCCCCGCGCCATCGCTTTTGTCGACAGCTTGCCCATGACAACCACTGGCAAAGTGCGCCGCGCCGCCTTGCGCGAAGCCGCTATCGCTGATGCCAGCGCCCTATAACGAGGATAACCACCATGCACGCCATCGCCAGCTTCACACTCATTCCTATCGGATCAGGCATCTCGGTATCACTCTATCTGGCCAAAGTTGAGCCCCTGCTTCAAGCCTCTGGCTTGACCTATGAAATGACGTGTAACAGCACCAATATCGAAGGCCAGTGGGATGCGGTTTTCGCACTGCTTAAGCGCTGCCACGAAGCCGTCCACGACGCAGGTGCGCCTCGCATCCACAGCTGCATTCAGGTCGGCACACGCACAGACCGCAGTCAGTCCATGGCCGACAAACTCGCCAGCCTCGAGAAGCATCGCGTCCCGGAGTAGCTCCTCGCAAGCCTGACCACCGTGTTGCTCGTAAACAATTGCATGGCATTCGAGGCTATAATGGCGCCTGACTTACAGAATCAGGAGCTATTAGGCACATGCGCACTGCATTTATTTGGATCACTCTGCTCTGCTTGGCATCGGCACAGGCACTGGCGGAAGGGGTTGTCATTTCCACCGGGAGTCGCGGTGGGTCCTATTTCAAGACCGGTCAGAACCTCGCGACTATGCTGCAAGAATATGACTATTCCGCCAACGTCGAGAAAAGCCGCGGCTCCATCGAAAACATCGAGCGGGTGGCCTCTGGGGAAGCCACCATTGGTTTTACGCAGCTCGATGCCCTGGCGTGGTGGATGAATCGCAACCCCTCACCGGCCTCCAGCAAGCGCTTCAAAGTCATCGGCAGCCTGTTTCCTGAGTGCGTGTACATTGCTGTGAACAAACGCGGCCCCATTGGCGATGAAGATGATTTGCAATCCAAACGAGGCAAGATTGCGGTGCAAAAGCGTGGCTCCGGTTCGGCCGTCACGTGGGAATACATGCGCGAGCTAGAACCGGGTTACGCCAAGTCTCAAACGCTGTTCCAGGGCGGCATGCAGGTGCTGGCCCAATTGGCAGACAATCCTGATGGCGACGTCAACGCGTTTATGTGGGTGAGTGACCCGATCAACCTTGAACAACGCTATTTGCAAACGGTGCTCAAGAACGACAAT
>DOIU01000316.1 GCA_003511825.1 Gammaproteobacteria bacterium
ACACAGATTGTTAAACCGTTCATAGCCTGCCCCACGCATCACTTGCACACATTGCCAAACGCTATTTTATACACTATTGTATATATACATTTTTGTATCATTATGGCGCATGACTATGGATATCTGGCAGCGGCACAAAGAGCGCGAGCAAATCTGGCGGCATTTGGCGCGCGGCACGTCGATTTCTCTGTTCGGCCCCCGCAGGCTTGGCAAGACTTACCTGATGCATCTGCTGGAGGACGATGCGGATGCGCAGGGTTTTCGGGCAATTTTTGCGAACTTGCAGTCCTGCGTATCGCCGCAAGCGGCCTGTGCCCGGCTGGCGGAGGCGACGCAGGCCAAGCTCGGCCTGAGCGGTGACTGGCTGAAGCTGAAGTCGCGTGTGCATGATCTCTTGGGCGGCGCGCCGGAGGGGGAGGAGCTGCACTCGGCTTTGCTCAAGGCGGACTGGCCAGCCCTGCTCAACACCCTGCTGGAGAAGTTGAACAACGACGCGCGCCCCACGGTGCTGCTGATTGATGAGCTGTCAGTGTGTATCTCCAGCTGCCTCGCGGGCAACCCCGACAGCGGACGCGAGCTGCTGTATCTGTTGCGCGATATGCGCAGCCGTTACCCGCAGGTGCGCTGGTTCTTGACCGGTTCGCTGGGCATTGATCGCATCGCCGAGCAACACGAACTCGTCGGCGCGCTGAATGATTTGCACCCGTTTAAACTGCAGGCCTTGAGCCGCCCCCAAGCGACGGCACTGACCAATCAGCTGTGCAGCGAGCGCCAGCTGGCGCACCCCAATGACGCCGTGCACGCGCACTTGCAGCAGCAACTCGGCTGGCTGTCACCCCACTACATCACGCGCCTGATCGATCACATCGACGAGACCCAGCCGAGCGAGGGCCGCATCACGACCGAGGTGATTGACCGCACCTGCCGACAAATCCTCGACTACCCGTATAACCGCCTGTTTAGCGATTGGCTGGACCACATTAACAAGAACTACCCCGACAATGCCCGCACCTGCGCGATGGAGATCTTGCGCATCACCTGCCGCCACGCCGACGGCGAAACCCGAGACACGCTCAACGCGCACGCAACCCTGCACCGCATGGACGACAAGCTGCTCGGCTTCACACTAGAGCTGCTCTGCAACGACGGCTACCTGGTCAAGCACGACGGCCGCTATCGCTTTATGTTCGGCTTGCTGCGCGCCTATTGGCAGCGACGAGACCCGTCATGAGCCTGACAACACGCCTGGCGATTTACGACCCGCAGCTGCTGACGGAGGATGATTTCTTGCGCGGCTTTATCGCCCGCCGGCCATGCTTGGAACGCCAAGGTCGGCACATCCTTAACGATATCAATGCAACCTTGACGCGGCATCGCCTGATCATCGGCCAACGCGGCATGGGCAAGACCGCCCTACTCAGACGCGTCGCCATCGCCGTACGTGACAACAAAGCACTCCATCAACACTGGATACCGCTGAGCTTTCGCGAAGAACAATACAATATCGCGCAGCTGCAACAACTGTGGGCAAACTGCGCCGACGCGCTCAGTGACTGGTGTGAAGATCAGCAAGACCGCGACAGCATGGACCAGCTCCGCCGCGCATGCGATGCAGCTGAGCCACTGTGGCCCGTCATCCAAGCCGTCGCCGACAAACACCAGCGCCGCCTGCTGTTACTGGTGGATAACCTCCAGCTGATCCTCGACAACCTGAGCGACGCGGACCAATGGGCCTGGCGTGACGCCTTGCAAGCGCGCAACGGCCCCATGTTACTGGCGTGCAGCCCCACCCTGCCGTCGCAGCTGACCGATCGTGACGGCGCCTTTTATGAATTCTTTTCCTTGGAGACGCTGCGAGAACTCACCGCCGCCGAACTGCACAGCCACCTGCGCACGCTCGCTGACAACCGAGGTGACGCGGGCCATCGCGTGCACACGCAACTTGACCAGCACCCACAGCGCGTGGACGTGCTGCACACGCTCTGTGGTGGCAGCCCGCGCACGCTGACACTGATCTACCACGTCTTGGAGCAACTGCCCGACCAGCCAACGCCAGGCATTGCCCAGGTACTCGAAGCCGTCCTCGAGCATGCTACACCCTTGTATAAAGCGCGCACCGAAGCGCTGTCTCCCCAGCAACGACGCATCGTCGACGCCATCGGCTTGCACTGGGACCCGACCCACTCCAGCGCCATCCACCAGGCAACCGGGCTAGCGCCGAGCAATATCTCACCGCAAATCAAGCGCCTGGAAGAAGACGGCCTGATTGACAAAGTCCCGCTCGACGGCAAACGCAAAGGCTACCAACTGGTCGAACGCAGCTACGCCACCTGGTATCTCATGCGCCACGGCAACCGGCGCACCCGTAAGCGACTGCACGCACTCGCGGAGTTCTTAGAGCACTACCACAGCACCCAGGCACTCGCCCCGCATGCCCGCCAACTGCTCACACACGGCAGCACACCCGAGGCCATCCGCAACGCCGAGCACGCCTACCGCGACGCTTTGGACGCACACCCAAAAGACGCCAACACCTGGGACGCCCTCGGCAACCTGCACATGGACTGCCTCAAGGACGCCACCGCCGCACGCGACGCCTGGCAAACCGCGATCAACGCCGACCCCAAAACCCCAAGCCCGCACAAAAACCGTGCATGC
>DOIU01000507.1 GCA_003511825.1 Gammaproteobacteria bacterium
CGGCTTTGTCGCTCCTGGGGCTTTGTGAGAAGACGCGGGCATTGACCACCAAACCCTGCGACTACCCCCCGGCAGCGAGTGCACGCAAGTTTAGGCCGTCAGCCCATCGCGCCACGCTTAGCAACCGTCACAAGGTTTTCGCCATTGTATTAGCGATCGCATGCGATACACTACCGACACAACCCCACCCGACCGCACAACACCTGCATGATTGCAAAAGGAGATCTCCCTCATGGATAGCGAAATCGTTTGTATCGCGAATTTTGTCGCCAAGCCGAACCAAGCGCAAACCCTGCAAGCGGCTCTGGAAGCCTTGGTCGCACCGACGCGTGCTGAAGCGGGATGCCTGCGTTACCAACTCTGCCGCAGTCAGGATGACACGCACGCCTTCACCATGGTGGAAGCGTTCGCCGATGAAGAGGCGCTGGCGTTCCATCGCGACCAACCCTACCTCGACGACTTTAAAACCAAGGTCGAGGCCATGGTCGACGCTGTTTCAGTCCAGGTGTATACCGTTATCCTGTAGCGCCCAATCTTCTCGCCCGGCCGACGCTGTTCGTCAGGGCGCCATCCCATAGTCGGCATTGGCCTCCCCCAGAGCCGGTGCGGGGGCCAGTGACTGCGTAAAGCGCGACGAGACCAGCGTATTGATCCGTTGATAAGCCTCCGGCGGCAGCGCGCCGGGGGTGGGTAAACACACGCGACTGCAACACACGTCCTCGCCCGCGAACAGAGCCTCCCAGGCTGCGGCCGACTTGGTGCGCATGATGGCCTCAACCGCGTCCGCACAATCCTGGCTGTCAGCCGGCGCATCGCGCAGCTCGGGCGCCAAAGCAATCAACTCACAAAACCGCTGCCAGAAGGGTTCTTCCAGTGGCGCCAGTGCCATCCAAGCGTTATCCGCCGTGCCATAAAATCGGTAACGCGCGTTCCCGCCGGTAAACAATTCCGCCGCCGCTTCGGGTGCTCGCCCTTGCGCCAAGCCCGGATAGGCCCAAAACAAAAAGGGCGAGAGATTGTCAGCCATGGCGATGTCGAGACACGCACCCTGCCCGCCGGCATCGCGCTGCATCAAGGCCAGGAGTATATTGGTCAAAGCCGGGTAGGCGCCTGCGGCAATGTCGGCGAACAACGCGCTGGGCAATACCGGCGCCGCGCCGGGCGGCGTCGCCAATGCCACCAGCCCGGCTTCGGTTTGATAATTCAGGTCGTGGCCGGCCTTGTGGGCATCGGGACCGGATTGACCGTAGCCGGTGATGGAGCAGTAAATCAGATCAGGCTTGAGTGGAGACAAGACGGCGTAATCACAGCCGAGGCGTTGCATGACTCCTGGGCGAAACTGCTCGATCAACACGTCGGTGTCGCGAATCTGTTCGCGCACGAACGCCTGACCGGCGGCGGACTTGAGGTTCAGACTGACGCTGCGCTTGCCGCGATTGAGCATATCAAACAGTGCACCATCGTCATCACTGCGCACGCGCAGGTGCCGCATCGGGTCACCACCGGGCGGCTCCACCTTGAGCACCTCGGCACCGGCCTCGGCCAACATCAAACTCGCCAGTGGGCCCGGCAGATAGGTACTAAAGTCCAGCACCCGCACGCCCGCAAGCGGCTGCCACGGCGCCTTGTCGTCAGACATAAGCCCCCCATTGCCGCACAATGGCAGGCAGCTCGTCCAAGGTTGTAATGTCGGCGTCGGCCGGTTCGAGCGCGTCAGGCCAATCCATGCCGGTGCGATTAATCCAGACCGTCACCGCGCCGGCATTGCGCGCGCCCATGACATCGGTCTCGGGGTTGTCACCCACGTGCATCAGTTCATTCGGCGCAATTCCCAGCGCGTCGCAGGTGCGATGGAACATATCGGGTTCCGGCTTGGCCGGGCAGTCGAGCGTTGCGAAGTGCGCCTCGGCGAACAAATGGTCAATGCCGATAATGCCGAGATCCGCGTTGCCGTTGGTCAGGGCTGCCAGCGCATACCCTTCCTTCAAGGCCGTGAGCACCGGCAAGGCATCGGGGTATAAATCCACTTGGCTACGCGCGTGGTAAAAGAACGCATAGGCCTCTTCGGCGAGCGTGTGATGATCGTCGCAGGCTTGCAACAGCTCAACAAGCAACCCTCGCCGCAATAACGACACGTCGCCCAATAAGTGCGGGTGGCGTCGAATGAAGCTCGCGCGCAAATCATAAAATGACTCCCGCGTCAGCTGCGTTTTCATCACGTCGCACCGCTCGTGCAAAAACGCCATGAGTGCCTGATCGGCGCGTTCAATCGCCGGGTAGCACTCCCAGAGGGTGTCGTCCAAGTCAAAGGAAATGGCTTTGATCGCTCGCAATGCTGTGTCCTGTCTTTTATCAATACAATCATCGCGCCCTGACCGGGCGCGGTTGCATCATACCAATTTCTGCAAATTCATCGGATAATGCGCGATCGATACCCACGTATCGAACCACGATTATATGCAAAAAATGGAGAATCCAAGCGTGCCTTCAACTCTCGAGGACCAACAACGGACCAAACTGGCCATCGACCACAATCCGGGCACCGGCCCGCGCATCGTATTTTGTGGCGGCTTTAAGTCGCACATGCGCGGCACCAAAGCGTGCTATTTGCACGCGCTGGCGCAACGCGAAGGCTGGGCGTTTACGCGCTTTGACTACCAAGGTCACGGTGAGTCACCCGGCGATTTTGAAGCCGGCACACTCAGTTGCTGGCTGGAAGATACCTTGAGCGTGATTGACGCTTGTGGCGACGAGCCTCTGCTGCTGGTCGGCTCCAGCATGGGGGGTTGGATTGCCTTGTTGGCCGCACTGAAAAGGCCGCAACGCGTCGCCGGTTTGCTGGTGCTGGCATGTGCCACGG
>DOIU01000424.1 GCA_003511825.1 Gammaproteobacteria bacterium
TTAAAGTCAGGTGTCAGCCCCCAACAATTACTATGTGCATATCACAACAGGCACCCATGTTGCTCAGATCTGCCTGTATCTACTGACAGAAGCCAACTTCTTGCCCGGCAAACTTATTCAGACTTCCCCAGCTCCCGACGATGAACCCGCAGGACGCATCCACATCATTGATCTGGATTTATCCCGCTATGATTTGATTGCACAACGGTTTGAACGGGAAGCACATGAGGGCGTCGCCTGGTTAAAGGACGGCATCGAAACCCGTAACACCGCGTTCAATCACCTGATGGATCAACTCGAACAAGTATCCATTCGATCCAGCGCCCCCATCCTATTAACAGGACCGACCGGTGCGGGCAAGTCCAGACTGGCTCGTCGCATTCACTCACTCAAACAGCAGCGCGGCGAATTACAGGGCGACTTGGTTGAAGTGAACTGCGCCACCCTGCGCGGTGACAGCGCTATGTCCGCATTGTTTGGGCATGTTAAGGGCGCGTTCACCGGGGCATTGAGCGCACGCCGCGGACTGCTGCGCGAAGCGGATGGCGGACTGTTGTTTCTCGACGAAATCGGTGAACTGGGTGCAGACGAGCAAGCCATGCTGCTCAGGGCCATCGAAGACAAGCGCTTCTAACTTTTTGGGTCCGACGCCACCGTCAGCAGTGATTTTCAACTGATCGCCGGAACCAACCGCGATTTGCACGCCGCCGTTCGCGAAGGAATGTTTCGGGAAGACTTGCTCGCACGCATTAACTTGTGGCGTTACCACCTGCCGTCGCTGCGTGAACGCCTGGAAGATCTGGCACCGAACCTCGACCACGAGCTCGCCCAATTCACCCGTAAGGCGAGACACAAGGTCAGCTTCAATAAAGCCGCCCGAGAGGCTTATTTACGCTTTGCGACATCGCCCGCTGCCCGTTGGCGCGGAAACTTCAGGGACCTCAATGCCAGCGTGACACGCATGGCCACACTGGCGACCGGAGGACGAATTACCGAGCACATTGTGGCGCAAGAGACACAGCGTCTAAGGAGTGACTGGGATGGATTTGAAGCACCGAATAAGCACCAAAGCGTGTCCCTACAGGACTACTTCAGTGACGATCAACTCGCCCAGACAGACCACTTTGATCAGTTGCAGCTAATGCAGGTCATTGCCGTTTGCCAACAATACAACTCCCTAGCAGACGCAGGTCGAGCGCTCTACGATGTCAGTCGGACAAAACGTAAAAGCCAGAATGACAGCCACCGACTTAAAGTGTATCTGGCAAAATTCGGGCTGGTGTTTTCTGAGCTTCAACCAATGCCAGAAAAATGAACGTCGAGCACATACCAGACAGCCAGCAAGCCACGCTGCAAGCTCAGCCGTCATTCAAGGCATACGCCTACTGAGCAAAGACCCATTGGCGCTGCTGAGGATATGACTACGCAGCCATACTCGTTAAAATGTAACGCTTTCGCCGACTGTATCAGGCAGCTTGATCACCATCGGCAACCCACTCAACACGATTTCGGACCTAAACCAATGAATGACTTTTCGGCCAACAACGCCCAGCTACAGAACCCTATTGAGGCCTTCCGTAGCATCGTTGGCGACGCTAACGTAATGACGGATGAGAAAAAATTCGCGGCTCACACCAAAGGATTTCGTTATGGGTCCGGTTCAGCCATGGCTGTGGCAAAACCCGGGTCACTTGTCGAGATGTGGCGCTTGTTACAGTACTGCATCGAACACGATGTGGTTATCATTTTTCAAGCTGCTAATACGGGTTTGACCGGCGGGTCGACCCCTTACGGTAAAGACTACGACCGCCCTGTTTTGATCATCAGTACGCTACGACTCCATCAAATCCAGCTACTCAACAATGCCGAGCAAGTTATTGGTTTCCCTGGCAGCACGTTGTTTGACCTTGAGCGAAAGATTAAACCGTTCAATCGCGAGCCACACTCTGTCATCGGCTCATCCTCTGTCGGGGCATCCATCATTGGCGGCGTCTGCAACAATTCCGGCGGATCATTAGTGCATCGTGGCCCTGCCTACACCGAATTAGCGCTGTTCGCCCAGGTCAATGCCGAGGGCAAACTTGAACTGAAAAATCACTTAGGCATCCTGCTAGGAGAGGAGCCGGAAGACATCCTAACCCGCTTGGAAAATGGCGACTACACCGAAGAAGATATTCAGTATCCGGACAAAAAGGCATCGGACGATGGTTACGTATCCATTGTGCGTAACGTGGATGCCGATACGCCTGCTCGCTATAACGCAGACACGAGGCTGTTGCATGAAGCCTCCGGCTCCGCCGGCAAGCTGGCTGTGTTTGCGGTACGGCTCGACACCTTCCCCATGTCTGAGAAACAGAAGGTTTTTTACATCGGGACAAACGACATCAACGCACTCACCCAACTGCGTCGTGATATTTTAAAGCACTTTAAAACGCTCCCGGTGGCTGGCGAATACTTACACCGCGACTACTACATCGCTAGCCAAAAATACGGCAAGGACAATTTTATTGTGATTAACAAGCTTGGCAGCGACAAAATGCCAATGCTGTTCAGTCTAAAGTCCCGCGCTGATGCCTTCTTTAGCAAAGTGCCCTTCGCACCAAAGTATCTTACCGACAAAGTAATGCAAGGCCTGAGCAAGCTCTTTCCGGAACACTTACCACAGCGGATGAACGCGTATAGAGACCGGTTTGAGCACCATCTGATGCTTAAGGTCTACGAATCCGGCGTTGAAGAAACCCAAACCTACCTGGAAACGCACTTTCGCGATAATGATGGGGAATTCTTCTTTTGCACGGATGAAGAAGCCGAAAAAGCCTATCTTCACCGCTTCGTCGCGGCGGGGGCTGCAAAGCGTTTACAGATGATGACGCATAAAAACAACGCGGGCATCTTAGCCTTGGACATCGCCCTGCGCCGCAATGATCCTCAGTGGCTTGAGGTACTCCCCCCAGATGTGGAAGACATGATCGAAGCCAAGCTGTATTGTGGCCACTTTTTCTGCCACGTCTTGCATCAAGATTATATTGTCAAAAAAGGCGTGGACCCATTTGCATTAAAAGCGAGGCTCTTAGAGTTACTCGACGAACGCAACGCAGAGTACCCGTCTGAACACAATGTGGGGCAACTCTACACCGCCAAACCGGATCTCAGAGCCTTCTATCAAGCGCTTGACCCTACCAACGCCTTTAATCCAGGAATCGGCAAAACGTCCCGAAACAAACACTGGGCGTAAAACGGAGAGCTCACCCAAGGAGGAAAGACACAAGATGCCAAGGCATGAGCCGGCAATCGAGCACCCGCTGCGCAACCGGTAGCGGGAGAAGCCTTTGATGATACAAACGTGTTATGTTATAACATTGCGACAATTGTCATCTCATGTCGCCAAAGTAGTTGCAGACTAGAACAGCTGGTGCATACGCCGCGTATGAGTGCCCACTGACTCGCCGAGAACCAAGCTCGAACGACTCAAATACGAGGATCATTCATTGTGATTAAAACCTCCTCAAGGCTGCCGATCACCGGCACTAAGTTCATCGAGTCCGTTCCGGCGCAGGATCGACGGAGCCTGAGCGCCTCTCTGCGCGGCGGACGCCAACCGGTTTCTGGCATTACAAGTATTTTCTCAACGCCCCCCATAGACTCACCAACCGCCGGTGAAGTGGTTGTCTGTGCGCCTGCAACACGACGCCTCGCCGAGGATCTTTTTGATCGCTGGAACGAGGCGCTCGCCAGCGGCGATGCACAGCGCGTGAGCCAGTGTTATGCAGAAGACGCGGTCTTGCTGCCCACCGTCTCAAATGTGCCTCGGCTCTCGCGCAGCGAAATACAGGACTACTTTGAACACTTTCTCCAGAAAAGTCCGATTGGGGAAGTCAACCAACGCAACGTAAAACTCGGCTGCAATAAAGTCACCGACGCTGGTATTTATACCTTCCGTGTCATTGAAGCAGGCAAAACGGAGTATGTTCCAGCCCGCTACACGTTTGTGTATGAGAATCACGACGGACAGTGGCTCATCGCCCACCATCATTCATCCTTGATGCCATGAGCCATAAGCTTCGTCATTCCAACACGGGGACACAGCTGGCAAATATTCTAAAGACCGATTAAAGGCGAAACCTGAAATTACAGCAGGAAGCATTGTATTTATTGATACATTCACACAAACAACCCGCCCATCCCAATCAGCGAGTCACCATGCCTGCAACACTGATCAAAAACGCCCGCATGGTCAATGAAGGCCAAATCACAGAAACTGATTTGCGCATTATTGGCCAACGGATCGAGACAATCGCCCCCGAACTCAGCGCAGCACCATCAGATCATGTTGTTGAGGCGAATGGCAGCTATTTGCTCCCCGGCATGATTGACGACCAGGTGCATTTTCGTGAACCTGGCCTAACCCACAAAGGCAGCATCGCCACAGAGTCTCGCGCAGCAGTCGCAGGCGGCATTACCAGCTATATGGAAATGCCCAATGTCAATCCGGCGACCACGACCCTTGCTGAACTTGAAAAAAAATATGCTATCGCAACTGAGCGCTCCTATGCCAACTACGCCTTTTATCTGGGGGCTACCGAAGACAATCTTGAGCAGATAAAACAGCTCGATCCCAAAAGACACTGTGGCGTGAAGGTGTTTATGGGGGCATCGACAGGTGACCTTCTGGTTGAAGCTCCGCATGCACTTGAGGCTATTTTTCGCGAATCACCCATACTCATCGTGACCCATTGTGAGAGCAGCCCCCTTATTCGTCAGAATCGAGAAGCACTGCTTCACTCAAAATCTGAGCTGTCCATTGCAGATCATCCCAAACTCCGCGATACCAACGCGTGCTATGCCTCTTCCTCCTACGCTGTCGGGCTGGCCAAACAGTACCAGAGTCAACTGCACGTATTGCACATCACGACAGAAAAAGAGCTTGAGCTATTCGAGTCAGGGCCCATCCAAAACAAACACATCACTGCTGAAGCCTGTGTTCATCACTTATGGTTTTGTGATCAGGATTATGCGCGTTTGGGCAATCTCATTAAGTGCAATCCGGCAATAAAAAGCCAGAGCGATCGCGACGCAATCATTCAGGCTTTACAAAGCAATCGCATTGACATCATCGCGACGGACCACGCACCGCATACCTTTGCAGAGAAACAGGTCAGCTACGACAAAGCCCCTGCGGGCTTGCCACTGGTTCAACACGCGTTGTTGAGTTTACTAGAACATGTCAAACAGGGCC
>DOIU01000508.1 GCA_003511825.1 Gammaproteobacteria bacterium
CAATTGATCACTCATCGATTTCTCCATGTGTACCTGGCTTGGTCTATAACTATAGCATTGCCGGTCAGATCAGAGTTTCCCTAGAGTTTCTGACCTGTCTCTGTGAACTAATGCGCGTTGGGTTGGTTGCAGAGATGGCTATTACGGAGGATTTAAAGAGTAAGGAGACGGTTTCTTTTTGTTTTACGGCAAGGCTGAAGCGACAATTTTTTGGATGTTAGCTTGTGGTTTTTCGGACGATAACGGTGCGTCCGAGCAAAGTAAGCTCGGACACGTCAATTAGCTGTTAACTAACCCACCTTCTGCAATGCCGGCGCCACCTGATGACCAACGGCATGGATAATTGCCTGTGGTTCGGTCAGATCAATACCGACCTGCTGCAGGCTACGCGTAATCAGGAGATTGGTTGCGCTGGGGATGGAGATGGAATCCGATTCAGGCAGTTCGCTTTGAATCGTGAGCAGCGCTGCTGTCACCAGGTCACTGTATTCAATGTCACCGGTTTTGTTGCGGTACCAATCGCGGCCTTTTTGTGTGGCTTCGACGAACTCTGGTGCAAATCCCCAGGTGCCTAACAGCCAGCTGCCGACAATTTCCCGCAGGTTTTCGATCGTGTCGTTGAGCTGCTGAGCGCAGGTGAAGTGCTCTGTGTGGCGCGCGGCGTAGCCGATGATCAGGAGCTCGCCGAGATCAGCGGTGAGTCCTGCGAGCAGGGCCATATCAGGTTTCAGGTTGTCGACATTGCGTGCGAGCACCTGTGTGATAGCTGCGGCCAAGGTGGCGCGTCTTGCGTATTTCTTGAGTTGTTCGATGATCACAGGGTTGTCGCTTTGCAGCGCGTGTTTGGTGGGTAGTGCCATGGCCATTTTGACCGTAGCTTCCACACCAAGTCGGGTGATCGCGCCGCGAATGGTTTGCACGGGGTCGGCGTTTGCGCCGTCTGCCCGCGAGGCCGCCAACACAATATGTGCGGTGAGCCCCGGGTCAGACTGGATGATTTGCGCCAAGTCGGGGATGTCGATTTTGCGCGATTTCACAGCAGTCATAATTTTTTGCGTGGTCTCGCGAAAGCTGCTGAGCGTGATGTTGTTGTTGCTCATGTCGCGCAGTATGTCGTCAAACACGAGGTTGTCTGCCTCGGTGACTTGTCGCTCGATGACATTCGTGGCAGCTTTTTCCTGCTCTTTGAGCAAAATTTCCATTTGTTCACGACCAAAACGGACCAGTTTTGCGAACGCCCGTGTTTTGAGGGTGAGGTGCGCGGTTTGGTCAACGGTGATGGATTGTGTCGCCTCTTTGGACCCGGCATTGATGGTCATGACTTCTGTTTTGCCGTTAAAGACGGTCAGGCTGCCTTCTACAACATACACAAGCCCACGGAGTACCGTGTCGAGTTTTAACTGATCATTGCGCTGCAAGTGCATCACACTGGCAGAGCGGCAGAGTGCCTGACGATTGGCGTCGTTCAGGTCGCACACCGGGTGTAGATTGCGCGCAAGCTGCGTGATGTCGTCTTGATCGCCTGTGTTCTGTTGAGACGCTGCGTTTGATTCGGAATTAAAAGCCATTGATTACCCTGCCATGCGTGCCATAGATGTTGTGTAAAGTAGATTGGCATGCGACCGATCACCGGTTTTTTGCGGTCGCTATCAAGGGTTTCGGCGAGGCTGGGTAATAGTTGAGACTTTTGTGACGGGATCTGCGTTTTGCTGTGGCGAGCAATGGCAGGGCGTCAGGTGCCTGCCTTGACCTCAACGACCGTGACATCAATGGTGACGGCGTGACCGGCGAGCGGGGGATTAAAATCGACCTTAATACGTTCGTCTTCAACAGCGAGGATGGTTCCGGGCAGCGCTTCGTCGTTGGGTAGTGTAAATTCGATGATGTTCCCCGGCGTGAGCATTTGTGCATCGGGGAAATCACTTTCTAGCAAATACTGGATATTGCCGGGGTCTGGATAACCCCAGCCATTGTCGGGCGTCACCGTATCTTGTTTGGAATCACCGGCCTGTAAGCCATAAAACAACTGGTCAACGCCGGCAGGGAAGGTGCCATCGCCGACGACAAACGTCAGTGGCTCGCCGCTGCTGACTTCATCGACCACGGTGCCGTCTTGCAGGCTGAGTTTATAGTAAAGTGAGATTTCGCTGCCACGATCAGATTTCATCGGTATCCCCTGCGCATCGCTCTGCGTGTGTATCATGACTTCTCAAGGCCTTGGCTTTCATCCTTTTGAAAGACCGATAGGGACAACAAGAGCACGGTGCCGACGGTAATCGCTGCGTCCGCAATATTAAATGCGGGCCAGTAGAAGCGGTCATAATACCATTGGACAAAGTCCACCACGTAACCGTACGCGACGCGATCGATCAGGTTGCCAATGGCGCCCCCAAGAATCAGTGACAAGGCGAGAGCGAGCCACTTCTCGCGGCGTTCCAATCGAATCAGCCAGCCGATTAAGAAAATACTCACCGCGAAGGCTAAACCCGAGAATAACCAACGTTGCCACCCACCGGCATCACTCAAAAAGCTAAAAGCCGCGCCCTCGTTGTACATCAGGGTGAAATTGAATGAGGGCATCACGGGGACAGGTTGGTGCAAG
The DNA here is from genome assembly GCA_003511825.1 of Gammaproteobacteria bacterium. GTDB lineage: Bacteria > Pseudomonadota > Gammaproteobacteria > Granulosicoccales > Granulosicoccaceae > UBA7957. The sequence goes on from DOIU01000508.1 coordinate 2,603, forward strand.
GTGAGTTTGTCCACGGCGTACAGCTTCGTGGCTTGGTCCAGAACAATGGTAATAATAGCCGGTAGAAAACGAATCAACATGCGTGTCACCTAAGCGTACAGGCGCGGTTCGCCCGCCCCAAAGACGTTTTCCAAGCAGCGACCACAGAGTTCGGGGTGCGTTGGGTCTGTGCCCACATCAGCGCTGCGATGCCAACAACGGCTGCACTTTTCGTGTGTACTGGCTTTTGCGTCCAGCCACAACTCAGCGCCTTCGACCTCCGCCTGCGTTGCGGTATCGCTTTTGTCAGTCAGCGGCAATACGGTTGCGGCCGAGGTGATCAGGACGAACCGCAGCTCATCTTCGAACTTGCTGAGAATAGTGTGCAGCGATGCGTCGCAATACAAGGTGATTTCGGCATCCAGCGAAGAGCCAATGGCGCCGTCGGTGCGCAAACCTTCGAGGCATTTGCTGACGGCAATGCGAGTATTGACGACGTATGCCCATTGGTCACGGGAGAGAATCGTATCGTCACCTAAGGTAGTGAGTTCGGTGTACCAAGTTTCCAAGAACACTGACTGCGAGCGCTCGCCCGGTAAATGTTGCCAGATTTCTTCTGCCGTGAACGATAGGATTGGCGCGATCCAACGCACCATCGCTTCAGCAATGTGATACATCGCTGTCTGTGCGGAGCGACGGGCTTGGCTTTCGGCTTGCGTGGTATATTGCCGATCCTTAACGATATCGAGGTAATAGCTGCCCAAGTCAACGGCGCAGAAGTTATGCACGCGCTGGTAGATCACGTGGAAGTTGTAGTCCAGGTAAGCGCTTTGAATCTCTTCTTGCAGTAAGCGCGTGCGATCCACCGCCCAACGATCCAATGCCAACATATTCGTCGGTGCGAGTCGGTCTTTCGCTGGGTCAAAGCCGTTTAAATTCGCGAGTAAGAAACGCGCCGTGTTGCGTATACGGCGGTAACTGTCGGACATGCGCTTGAGGATTTCGTCAGACACTGTCATCTCGCCACGGTAGTCCGTGGCCGCCACCCAGAGTCGGATGATATCGGCACCGAGCGAGTTCATGACTTTCTGCGGCGAGACTACGTTGCCTAATGACTTGGACATCTTGCGACCTTGCTGGTCGACCGTGAAGCCATGGGTGAGCACTTGGCGGTAGGGGGCGCAGTCATTAATCGCGGTACTGATCAACAGTGACGAATGAAACCAGCCGCGATGCTGGTCAGAACCTTCCAGGTAAAGATCCGCGGGATAGCGCGCGCTGTTACGTTGTTGCAGAACATGCGCCCAGGTAGAGCCTGAGTCAAACCACACGTCCAAGACGTCATCAGTCTTGCGGTAGTCCGCAGCGTCATCACCAAGTAACTCTTCAACCGATAAGTCAAACCAGGCTTGAATGCCGGCTTTCTCGACGCGTTGCGCCACGGCTTCAATCAGCTCGGCATTGCGCGGGTGCAACTCGCCCGTTTCGCGATGGATAAAAAAGGTAATGGGTACGCCCCAATAGCGTTGACGCGAGATACACCAGTCCGGTCGGTTGGCGATCATACCTTCGATGCGCGCTTGCCCCCAGCCTGGCGTCCAGCGAACTTTGGCGATTTCTTCCAGCGCTTGTTGTCGCAGTCCGTGGTCATCCATGCTGATAAACCACTGCGGCGTGGTGCGGTAGATGATCGGGGTTTTTGTGCGCCAGCAATAGGGATAGCTGTGCACATAGTCCTCGCGCTTGAGCAAAGCTTTGGCGTCTTGTAAGGCCTCAATGATGCGCTTCTCGGCCTTGAGTACATGCTCGCCGCCAAACAGTTCCACGGAATCGCGGTAGATGCCATGATCGTCAACCGGATCGAGCAGACCTAGATCGTACTTTTGTCCGGTGTAGAAGTCATCCACGCCATGGTCAGGTGCTGTGTGGACTAATCCTGTACCGCTCTCGGTGGTGACATAGTCCGCCAATACGATGAGGGATTCTCGCGCATACAGCGGGTGCTGTGCGTTGAGGCCTTCAAAGGCAGAGCCTTCTGCACGACCGAGAACTTGGTAGTCGCTAACCCCCAGGCGTTGCATCACATCGTCAACCATCGCGTCGGCCAGTAGCAGGCGCTCAGGGCCATAGCCGCAGTCACAGGCCACCAGGGCATAGTGCAGTGACGCGTTTAAAGCGATACCGAGGTTCGCCGGCAGCGTCCATGGCGTGGTGGTCCAGATAACCAGCGAGACGGGACCGTCAGCGTCATCCAATGATGTGAAGCGGGACAAAAACGCGGCTTCATCGTTGACTGCGAACTTCACGTCAACGGCGTTTGAGGTTTTATCCTGGTATTCGACTTCCGCCTCTGCAAGCGCAGAGTGTGCGCCCCAACTCCAAAATACAGGCTTGACGCCTTGATAGACATGCCCTTTATCGACAATGCGACCGAGTGTGCGGATGATGTCGGCTTCATTGCGGAAGTCCATGGTTAAATAGGGTGTGTCCCATTCACCAAAGACGCCCAGACGTTTAAAATCTTCGCGCTGTCCATCGATTTGCTCAAGCGCGTATTCGCGGCATTTTGCGCGAAAGGTGGCTTCGTCAATGTCTTTGCCGGGTTTACCAATCAGTGACTCGACTTTATTCTCAATCGGCAGGCCGTGGCAGTCCCAACCAGGAATGTAGGGGGCGTCAAACCCTTCCAGTTGGCGACTCTTAATAATAATGTCCTTGATCACCTTATTCAGCGCATGGCCGATATGAATGTCGCCGTTCGCGTACGGAGGACCATCATGCAAAATAAAGGTCTCCCGCCCAGCGGAATTCTCGCGAATGCGTTGGTACAAGCCTGTCTCTTTCCAGTGTTGCAGCATTTGAGGCCCCCGCTTGGCGACGTTGCCGCGCATCGGGAAATCGGTCTGCGGAAGGTTTAAGGTGTCTTTGTATCGGCTCACCGGAAGTATCCTGAGAGAAGTTAATCAAACTAAGGCATAACCCGCTACTTTAGCGTATTTTCGCGGCTTTTGGCGAACTCTATCTGTCTCGACACTCGCTGCGATCGGCAAACCAGGCGCGCGCCTGGTGCTCGTCATCCTGGATACCCTGTTTCAGTGCATCGAGCGAGCCAAAATGCTTTTCATCTCGGATTTTGTGCAAGAAGACTGTTTTGAGGTGTTGGCCATAGATATCCTCTGAGAAATCGAGCAAGTGCACTTCAAGTAGCGTATCTCCGCCGCCGTCGATCGTCGGGCGCTCGCCGACATTGGCCATGCCGTTCAAGAGGCGTCCAGCTTCGTCCTCGGCTTGCACAACGAAGATGCCGTGAATCGGTGTTTTATGGCGCTTTAGCAGGATGTTTGCTGTGGGGTAGCCTAATGTTCGTCCGAGTTGACGGCCATAGACCACGCGCCCTTCCATGCTGTAGGGGCGACCCAGCAGGGTGGCTGCTTGTTCAAGATCGCCTTGGGCCAGCGATTTGCGCACGCGTGTGCTAGAGACACGCGAGTCCCCCACGCAAAATGTCTCTGTCGGGATAACGATAAAGTCGTGTTGTTGGCCGGCATCCGAAAGGGTCTGGAAGTTGCCCGCGCGGCCTTGGCCGAAGCGAAAATCATCGCCGACGATCAGTTGCTTGACACCCAGCCCATCCACCAGGATACGCTGAATAAAGGCGTCGGCGCTGAGCGCAGACAAGTCGTGGTTGAATTTCAACATCAGCAGGCGATCTGGCGCATGTTGTTTGATCGCATGGTATTTTTCGCGGAAGTACGTCAATCGTGCCTGACTGCCTTGCGGGACGGCAAAGAACTCGTGCGGCAGTGGGTCAAAGGTGATGATGCAAGACGGCAGCCCATCGGCATCGGCTACCCGCTGCAACTGCTGAAACAACTGCTGGTGTCCGAGGTGGACGCCATCAAAGTTGCCGATGGTCGCCACACACCGACGGTGTTGGGGTTTTAGGTTGTGCAGTCCACGAATTAATTCCATAGTGCTTGCCGCATGGTGTCAGTGTGTGGCGCGCAGATCTTGGCTGCGTACGCCAGCGAGAAAAAGCACGACCATGTAAGTGCCGGCCGATGCCGCGATAATACTGCATAATCGCCAGACGCGATCAAACGCATCCCATTCGCTCCAGGTTTGAGCCGATGCATTCAAGTAGATCAGCATGCCGCCCATGGTAATCAGCGCGGGCAGTGTTTTGAGTAACCATCGGCGCGCGTCGGAGCTTAGCTGGTAAACGCCTTCGCGGCGCAAGCCTCGGTAGAGCAGAAAGACTTGTTGCCAGCCGGATAAGGTTGTCGCAATCGCCAAGCCAAGATGCGGCGTTGCAAATCCTGCGATCACCATCGGGATCACCAGCGCTAGGTTAAAGCCCATGTTCGATGCCATGGCGATGATGCCGATACGCACCGGTGTTTTGGTGTCTTGCCGGGCGAAATACCCAGGTGCGAGGATCTTGATCAGGATAAACGCCGGCAAGCCCGCCGCATAGGCCGTAAGTGCCACGGCGCTCATGGCGCTGTCGTGGGCGGTGAAGGCGCCATACTCAAACAGCGTGCTCAAGATAGGGCGAGCCAATAGCATCAGACCCAGCATCGCGGGGAGAGCAACCAGCAGAGCCACCCGAATAGCCCAGTCCATCGTCTGCCGAAAATCTTGCCCGCGCGCTTGCGCGTGTTCCCGAGACAATCTGGGCAGGATAACGGTCGCGATGGCAATGCCAAACAGCCCGAGTGGGAATTCTAGCAAGCGGTCGGCAAAGTACATCCAGCCGAGTGTGCCGGTTGCGAGGAATGAGGCAATGATCGTATCCAGTAGCAGATTGATCTGCGCCACCGACGAGCCAAAAATGCCGGGCAACATCAGGCGAAGGATTTTACGGACGCCGGGGTGATGCCAGTCCCAACGCGGCCGCTGAAGTAGCCCGAGTTTCTTGAGATGGGGCAGTTGAAAAAGTAGTTGTGCCAGACCCGCAAAGAATACCCCCCACGCCATTGCCTTGATGGGGATATCCAGCTGCGGCGCTACGACCAGAGCAGCGACGATCAAGCACAGGTTTAAAATGACAGGCGTGGCGGCCGGAATCGCAAAGTGGCCATAGCTGTTGAGTATGCCGCCTGCATAGGCGACCAGCGCAATAAAGAACAAATACGGGAATGTGATGGTGAGCATGCCGCTGGCCAAATCAAAGCGAGCAGAATCGGTGAATCCCGGTGCAAAGAGCAAGATCAGCCAAGAGGAGCCCATCATGCCGACGAGCGTTACCGCGAGCAGCACCGCGCTCAGTGTGCCCGCCACATGACTTGAGAGATCCTTCAGTTCTTCGGGGCTGCGCGTTTCTTTGTATTCAGTAAAGACAGGCACGAATGCCTGCGCAAATGCGCCCTCGGCGAACAGGCGGCGCAGAAAGTTGGGGATTTTAAAGGCGGCGAGAAAAGCGTCGGTGTGCGGCCCCACGCCGAACGTTATCCCAAACACTTGGTCGCGAACAAAACCCAGTACGCGCGACAGCAGCGTAAAGGCGCTGACAATGGCGCCAGAGCGCAACAGTCCGGGTGATTTGCCGGTGGGCGCGGGTTGTTGTTCCATAACTCAGACGGATGGCGGCAAAGCGCGAGAGTGTAGCACTGTTTTCAGCGAAATTGGTCGCGACTGATTGACAGCGATAGCATCAGGGTAGATAATCGCCTGCTTTTTACCAGTTCTATCACGGAATTCTAGGGGACCAACACGTGGCTAATTCTCCACAAGCCAAAAAGCGCGCGCGACAGGCAGAGCAGCACCGTCAGCGGAACGCGTCTCAGCGATCAATGATGCGCACTCATGTCAAGAAAGTGGTTTACGCCATTCAAGAAGGCAACAAGGAATTGGCCCAGCAGGCGTATTCGGCTGCCTCGCCGGTGTTGGATGCCATGGCGCGTAAAGGCTTAATTCATAAGAACAAAGCTGCTCGCTATAAATCCCGCCTGAACGAGCAGATTCGCGCGCTCTAAAGCGCTGCGGCTCTCCGTTACTTTGGCCTAGGCCGGCAGTCAGCCGGCCTGGACAACCATATTGTCCCGATTGATCAGTTCTGGTTGGTCAATATATCCCAGTATCTCTGCAATGCGGCTGCTTGGCTGGCCTTTTAGCTTGGCGATTTCTTCGCTGTTGTAGTTTGTCAGGCCGCGCGCGACTTCGATGCCATGGGTGTCGATGCAGCTGACGAGTTCACCGCGTTTAAAGT
>DOIU01000410.1 GCA_003511825.1 Gammaproteobacteria bacterium
AACTATGTCGTCTTTGTCAATTACGAGGACTTTTTTGCCGACATTGAGCGCACGCAGGCGTCTCTGGGGCGAGAAGCGGGCTGGTTTTTCTCGGGTTATGACTGTGACTCTCTCGCTTTAGAACCCATCACAAAATTTATCGACAGCACCCTGCCGGTGTTACATGACTTGCCAAACGCCAGACTGGAGCTGCGCACAAAAAGCACGCATATTCAGCCATTGCTGGCGCGCGAGGCCCTAGCCAACTGTGTGGTTGCCTTCAGCCTATCGCCATCAGCGATTGTGGATGCGCTCGAACACAAGACCGCGCGCCTGGAAAAACGTCTGGACGCCGCCGTCGCGCTGGCTGAAAAGGGCTGGCCGATCGGCTTGCGGTTTGACCCGGTGATCTACACCGATGACTTTGAACGCCTGTACGCCGATCTCTTTCACCAGGTCTTCACGCGCTTGCCACGCACAGCCGTGCATTCCGTCAGTCTTGGGCCCTTTCGTATGCCGCAGGCCTTTTACAAAAAAATGGTGCAGCTCTATCCCGAGGAACCCATGTTTGCGGTGGACATGGATACCCGCGAGCGCCAGTCGGGTTATGCTGCGGCGTCGGAAGAGCGCCTGCTCAGCTTCTGCCGTGATCAGATCTTGCGCTACATTCCGCAAGAACTGTTCTTCCCCTGCGTTGATATCACAGCAAGCCCGGATACGCGCATAAACGCAACCTCTGGCCCCGCCATACCAGTGCATTTTACCAAGGCAGTCCCGGATCCATAAAACGCCGCTACGAGGCTGCGCGAGAACGACTCCACCACACCAGCAACGAGACCATCACGGCGCCGACCAGATTCGCGCTGAGCATCAGAGGATAGAAGCAAGCACCGCCCCCGACAATCAAGAGCGGATAGGTCCAGAGTGGCAAAGGCCCTTCCGCATAACCTTGAATCAAGGCACTGAAGGCGTACATGCCGAACAGCGCAAAGCAACCAATCTGCATCACCTCCCAGAAACTGCCGCCCACCAAGGGTGTATACGCAAACAATAAGGGCACGATATACAGCCCCTTGGCGATTTTCCAGGCTTGAAAACCGGTCGCCATGGGCGGCGATTTGGCGATGCCCGCTGCCGTAAACGCAGCCAGACACACCGGTGGCGTCACATTCGAATCCTGGCTCAACCAAAAGACGATCAAATGCGCGGCCAGTAAGAACGTGGTCAACTGCGCTTCATCAACCATCATCGGCCGCAACACCACCGCGAGGTCAAACGGGACAGCCGACAACAACGTATGGGCTTCTGACACACTCATCCCAGCGGCGATTTTTTCCGTCAATGGCGACGCCACCAACGAGAAGGTAGCAAGCACGCTCGGGTCAGACACGCCTCTGACGAGCTGCTCCACGATGACCGTATCGGCAAGCATGCCGGCCAGCGCCGGCGCAGACAGAATGGACAACACGATATAGGCGGCCGTCACCGGCAGGCCCATGCCCAGGATCAGAGACGCCAAGGTAACAAGCAGGAGTGCCAGCAACATCGAGCCTTGGGACCATTGTGCAATCATCAACGCAAAGGTATTGGCCAAGCCGGACGTCGTCACAGCATTGTTGATCAAGCCGACCGCCACCAACAACACAGCCGTCATGATCGAGGTGGATATCCCCAGACTCAAAGCCCGGCTGATGTTCTTAAAGTCCATCCGGTTCGGCGTTAACCAGCTGACTGTGACCAAGGTTGCAATGGCGAAGCAGGCGGCATAGCTTGGCGTCTTGCCCGATACCAGCATGTACGTCATCACGCCCAACGGCAGTACAAAATTGAGCAAACCGGCGAGCATTTTTTTGCGATCAATCGCCTCGACATGTTCGGTCCCAATCTGATACTTTACCGCCTCAATGCGCACGATAAAGGCGACCGATAAAAAATACAGCAAGGCCGGCACAATCGAGACCACCACGATGGTGCTATACGCAATCCCGGTGTAGGACGCCATGATAAACGCGCCCGCCCCCATAATCGGCGGCATCAACTGCCCGCCGGTCGAGGCAGAGGCTTCAACCCCGGCGGCGAAACGCCCGCGAAAGCCATTAGCCTTCATCATCGGAATCGTGATGATGCCCGTCGACGCCGTGTTGGCAATCGCCGAACCGGAGATCGTGCCCGTCAATGCCGATGAAATCACAGCAACGAACGCCGCACCACCGCGAAAGCGGCTGGCCACCACCTTGGACGCCTCGATCACAAAGTCAGACGCGCCCGATACCACAAGAAAGGCACCGAAGATCATAAACAAGGTGATATTGGCTGACGAAATCGTTGCGATAATGCCAAACATACCTTCGTCGTTATACAGCGAGCGAAACATCACGTCACTGACCGGCAAGCTCGCAGCACGAAAAGCGCCGGGCATCCATTCACCCAAGAACGTGACATACCCCAGCGACAACATAATCAGCACAGGAATAATCCAACCCGTCAGGCGACGCGTTAGCTCAATACAAGCCAGAACCACGATAATACCCGCCGCCCAATCTACCACCGTAAACTGCCACTGCAAGCCGGTTTTTTCCAGAGTTCGTGCATAAATGCCGCTCTCTGCCCACGCAATCCACAGGGCGGATACCGCCACCAGCGCCCCGAGCACCACATCGATGTAAAAGGCCTGGCGGCTGCGTGCGTATCCCTTGAGCGCGGGGTTACACGCGAAGGCGAGAAACGCAAAACCGGCAAAATGCAAGGTGTTTTGCCAAAGGGTGGGTTCAGTAATCAGTGTATTGGTCAATACATGCCAAAGCGCAAACCCAATGCTAAAGACAAGCAACAAAGTCAGTGCCTTGCTGCGACCAAAAGACGTATCAAAATCCAGCAAACCTTCGCGCGTGAATCCTTGCTCGCGATCATCAGCCGGCGGATGGCGGCGTTGAGTGAACATGGCGATGCCCCTGATGGAAAAACAGCGGCTTGTTGAGCCGCTGTTTTTGATGGTTGACTAAGCCAAGTCGGTGATCATTTCGCGACCAAATGATCGGGAATATCCAGCCCTACTTCCTGGTAGTAGCGCATGGCGCCAGGGTGCAAAGGCGCAGGCAGACCAGCCATCGCTTTCTCAATCGCCATCGCTTTGGTCGCTTTGTGTATGCCTTGCAAGAACGGCAGGTTTTCGTAGATGGTTTTGGTCAACAGGTAGACGTGATTTTCATCAACATCGGCGTTCACGGCCAGGAAGTTCGGCTGCGCGATGGTTTGCACATCTTTGTCTTGGCCGGGGTAGGTGTCAGCGGCGATGGTGTAAGGCACCCAAAGCCCTTTGCCACCGTCCATCTTTTTCGCCTCATCAGGGGTGACCGACAACAAGGTAAAGCTCCCACCATTGGAAGCGAACAACTTGGTGATCGCACCGGTGGGCGGGCCCGAGGGAATGCCAGCCGCCATGGCTTGACCATTGGCAAGCGCATCCGCCGACGGCCCGTAACCTGCGTGGACCAGCTTGTAATCTGCATCGAGATCAATACCCAAACCCGACAACAACACGGCATTGGACTTGATCGTGCCCGAATTCTGCTTGCCCATGGCCACGGTTTGGCCCTTGATACCGGCGAGATCCGACACCGTGCCCTGTTTCACGTTGTCGTTGTTGAGGATAAATTGCTCAACGTTTTGCCACAGCATTGTCACGGAACGCAGATTCGTTTGGGGCTCAGAGACTGGCCCCGTGCCGGTTGTCGCATAAGATCCAAACAGGCCTTGTAGTATGGCGAACTGCGCGGTATTGGCACCCAGCGCTTGCACGTTGGCCGCAGAGCCGGCTGAGTTAACCGCTGTCAGGCTGAATTTTTCCTTGGGCAACAGCTTAATTTTACTCAGCGTGGCTATCGCCGTACCGACCGG
>DOIU01000097.1 GCA_003511825.1 Gammaproteobacteria bacterium
TCAAGCTCCAAGGCCCCCAGCAACTGCGCCGTGTCGGTGTCTCGCACGAGCAGCGCTCGCAGTAAGGGCGTTGGCAGCAAGTCGAGCGGCATCACGTCCTCATAACTGCCAATAGGAACCATGGCGCGTCGACTGCCATTTTGGGTGGTGGTCATTGGATAGCGCCGCAATCGGCGGAAGAACACATTCAAGAACGAGAAGTGCTTCAGCGACGGATTCAGCCAGTGCATGAAAATGCGGTCGTCATGACCGATTTCTTTCAACACCGTGATTTGTGTGTTGTAACGACCGAGATAGGCACTCCAGCCAGCGGATCTGAAACCCGCCAACATCGATCCGGAAATCACGCGTGCGCGCCCCGGCTCCAACTCACTGTCAATGAGATCGTATGTGCAGACGCCTTGGCGCGCGCGGACAAGTCGCGGCTTTTTCACCATCGGGCCGCACAGAGAGACAACGCGATCAAGGCTGATACGTCCGGTCACAAAGAGTCGGCCAATGGCCATGACGTCCTGATAGCCGACGTACCAAACCGTCTTCTCGGCATTGACTGGCTCAAGGAAGTGGATGGCAGTCCCGACCAGACCTGCCGGGTGTGGCCCCGAGAACGTGTGGTATTCAACCTCAGGCCTCTCAAGCTGCGGGATATCCGCACCTTCAGCTTGCGTGACATACACCTTACCGTCTGTCAGGTGCCGAAGAACTCTTATACCGTTCAAGAAGTCGTCGGGATTCTCCGCAATAATGACCGCAGGGTTTGCCGCCAAAGGCCGCGTGTCTATCGCCGTGATGAAGATTGAAGCGGGGTTGGAATCCACGCTGGGCACTTTACTGAAAGGTCTCGTCCGAAACGCTGTCCAGGTACCCGACTCAAGCATTTGTTCGCGCACTTGATCGCGGCTTAGGTCGTCGAGGGAATCTTCTGAATGGGCTTGATATTCGGCGTACTCTTCTTCATCGTCGAGGTCGATGACAACCGATTGCAGGACGCGCTGATGACCGCGGTTAATTGCCCGAACTGTACCCGCGCCGGGTGCAGTAAAATTGACGCCCGGATTCTTTTTATCCGAGAACAGCGGCTGACCCACGCGCACGTGATCACCCTCTTTCACCAGCATCGATGGTTTCATGCCGTTGTAGTCTCGCCCAATGACTGCAACTGAAGATGCTTTTGGTCCGTCGTAAATTTTTTGCTCAGGCACGCCAGACAGCGGAACGTCTAATCCGTTTTTTATTTTCATGTGTATGCGAATATGTAGCTTATTATGTAATCCGTATAAGGATAAGTATCCCTACCAAAAATGTCTATAATTTCCGTTGTGCAAATTCTACTATTGGGGGGTGAAATGGAGACTATCCAGAGCCTGCCAAGCCACCCACACTTGCATTAATCAGCCGAGAGATCAGCGCACTTCTATCGCTTTTTTGCGCTATTTTTCTGTATCGAACCAGGACAGGTTTTGGGCCTGATTTCCAGATGGAAACCTTTTCCATAAAATCTAACAATCGCCCATAGAACGGCTGCTTAACGACGTTTTCAAGGTGGGAACGGGGACTGTAAGACCAGGTATCGGCAGACCCGAGGGAGAGCGTAGCGGGGAATGCGAAATGTGTCACACCCAATGAGGGGCAGCAGGCATTCTCGGTATCAAAAAAAACGGCGCTGAACACCATCAATCCCATCATTGCCGCTAAAAAATCCCATCCATAGCATTATTTTTTTTAATAGCCCTACCGCACTGACAAGCGGCCTAGCCCGATTCATCAGGCCCTGCAGCCCGATCTTTCGGTGTGACGCCACTCTGATCGTCGAGTGTGCGCTGCACCGATGCCAGCATGCCACGCAGGATGTTCAGCTCCATGGCATCAGGCTGTGCACGGCCGAAGAGCTGCCGGAGACGCGCCATAATTTGCCCAGGGTGCTGGCTGCGCACAAATCCAGTGGCAGAAAACGTTTTTTCGAGATGCGCGTAGAACTGCTCAAGCTCCACCGTCGACGGCATACTAGACCCTCGTTCCGTCGACACCTGTGAACTCGCTGAGCCCTGGTGCTGCTGGTAGATTTCGTAGGCAAGGGTTTGCACCGAGGCAGCCAGATTCAGCGACGCATAGGCTGGGTCGGCCGGAATGGCGACCTGACACCGGGCTAACTGCAAATCAGCGTTACTCAAGCCAAACCGCTCCGGCCCAAACACCAAGGCCACCGGCCCCTGCTTGGCATGGGCCAGCAATTGCGCTGCGCACGCGCGCGGCGTGACTAACGGCCGCGCAAACTCTCGGCGACGCACCGAACTCGCCACGACCCACGCACAATCCCCCACCGCCGCCGCCAAGCTGTCCACCACACGCGCCTGCGCCAAGACATCAGCCGCCCCTGCCGCGAGACGCTCGGCCTCCGGATCAGGAAATACCCTTGGTGCCACCAGATAAAGCTGGCGCAACCCCATGGTCTTCATTGCACGCGCGCTCGATCCGATGTTACCCGGGTGAAATGTCCGTGTGAGGACGATGCGGATGTTATTGAGCATGATGGTCGGGTGCCGACGATTGCGCCAGCGCTGCTGACAGAGCCGCTTGGCGCTCGGGC
>DOIU01000442.1 GCA_003511825.1 Gammaproteobacteria bacterium
GGCTCGGCACTGCAATCAACGGCTTTGTTGTCATCGCCGCTGCAGGCCGACAAGCCCAGAAGACCCGCCATCAATAACCACTTAAAACGCATACTTCACTCCTAACCAGGCCCAGGTCATGTCCAGATCAACGCTTTGCGTCTGGTAAGATCCCCGCGCCTGCACTCGCCAGTGTTGGGCGATACTGCGTTCCCACCCGAGGGATACGGTCACGTCGTTAAAATCACTCAAGCGTTTATCCACCGAGCCAAACCCCGAGACATCAAACACAGCATCGTCATCAAAATAAAAACTCGCCGCGTCCTGGATCATATACCGCAAGCCGGCGAACCATTGCCCTAGGCCAACGTCGGGCGACCCCAGATAGGTCTTGCTTTCCAACGTATGACTGTTCACCCCCCAGGTGTCGGAGTAGAACCGGTAATTGAGGTGTTGGGTGACGGGCGTGTCGCGCCACTCTACACGCTTTACGCCTTTGACATCAATGCCGGCGACGTCGCGCTCGTCCGGGCGACTGTCGGGGCTCAGGAAATACCGAAATACGGGCGTGTCACCCTCCGGTGCGATATTCACCTTACGAATAATGCGTTTATAAGGATTGGACAGCGCGCCGGACTCCTGCATGCCAAACACCGACACCTTCACCAGCGAGGTTCTACTCAGCACCTCCGTCAAGCCCACCTCCACGGTCTGATAGGTGGCGTCTCGCCAGACGTTTTCGCGGTAGAACAAGACGTCGTTCTCCAGCTGGCTGTAGCCCACAGACAAGGTGCGGTTGCGGGACGGGTGCAGATTGTGCAAATGCTCGACTGAAAAGCCCCGACTCTCGTAGTCTTCCTCCTCCGAGTACGACAGGCCACCCGTCCACTCATGGCGCTTTGCGGTGCGCCATGTGAGCGCAGAATTCACCGCTTTGCGCTCGTCCTCCATCTCAAACAATTGGCGCTCATACCCTGAGGGGTCACTGATACCCTCACTGAGCAGAAAACCATCACTGTTGGCGTAATTGGACGCGCCGGTTTTTGCATCCACTGCAGGCGTGGCCCCGGTCATTGCATCGATGCTGCCCGACACCGAAAAACTGAAGTCCGTACCGAAGTCCTTGTTCAAGGCAACTTGGGTGTAGTCGACAGACATGCGATCGTCTGATTCGCTGTACACCATGCGTTGCAACGAGATCCCCTCGTTGCCCGCAGCCAGCGCTGACAGCGGCAACACAGTCGCCTGACCCACGACTGACAATAACAAGACCGTGGCCTTACCTTTGTTCATTGAATTCCTACCGAGGCTGTGTGAGTCAAGAAAAGGCTGGACGTGACGTCATCAATTGCAACCGCAACCGCCGCCGCCCACGCCCCCGCCGCCTTTGGCGGTTTCCTTGGAGGTATACACGTGGCTAAACAAGCCATTATCGTCGGCCAATCCGCCCGGCGCCATAACGGGATCGGCCAGGGTGCCTTTCTCCCAGGATTTCACATCGCTCACCGGGGGCAGGAGCGCACAACCGCTGAGCAGCATCGCGCTGAGTAAGACGATGGACCCGCGCCTCATGGCTGCTGCCTCTGTATGCGCGCAATATCCTCAGTGACCACCCGGTCGATCTTCGCAACCGCGCCCAGATGTACACCCAGCACCTTGCCGTGCTGGACATAATACAATGCCGGCATACCTATGGGTGCGAAGGCCGCGACGACCTCTTGTGCGGTGTCGTTATACACTCGGAAGCGCAGGTCCAGGGCTTGCTGGAATGCCAAGCCCTGTTCCAGCTCTTCGTCGGTGGATACGCCGACCAGTTCGACCGTATCGGCATCCAAAGTCATCGCATTCAGCAAGGGCAATTCCTTGCGGCAACTGACGCACCACGAGGCAAAGAAATCCACCACACTGATCTTCTCCGGGTCCAGCGCGAGCTTTTCCAGGATGGCCGGGTCAACCGTGTCACCCTGTTTATACGCCCAGGCGGATGGGCTGGCCAGCAGCAGAACCCACAAAACCAGCGCCAGCCGTGACGCCGGCGCGAACCATCGGCGGGACTGTTGCCCGCCGGCGTGAGTGACCCTCGTTACACGCATTGTCTATCCTCAGTTATCCGTTAAAGGTACCACCGCGATGTGGCCGCTTCTCGTGTCGTCGTCAAAGGCGTGGCTGAAGGCAACCGCGCCGTCGGCGCTCAAGACACCCGTGACCGCATAATCCAACGGTGAGAAGAACAGCTCACGCGGAGACGCGGGATTGGACACGTCCACAGCGACCAAGCCACGCTGACCGGACCACATATAGGCAGTGGTATCCACCATGCCCCCGTAATACACGCGGCCGGCGCCATGCCCACCCGATTTACCCGGATAATAACGACCGCGCGCCGTGGCAAAGTCGGAGAATACCGCAAGATCATTCGTTGTCACACCCGGATAGATGCGTAAGGCTGCGTCGAAGTTGGCCGTGACCAGCGTATCCGAGGCATTATCGTAGAAATAGCCATAGGTGGGACGCGTTATCACATCGACGGCGGCCGCCTCATCCCCACCGGCGACGTAGAGGCGGGTATTGCGGAGGGTGCCCTCGTCACCGCGGTAGTTGTAGTAAGCCATGATATGGCGACCGCTGTTGTCCACCGCAAACGCCCAGTACCGGGGGTTGCCATCGATATCAATGGTTGCGATCGGGGCCAGGTCGTCGTTGGCGAAGGTGTGCACCTTCACGTCGGGGGTTTCGCCCGCCGGCTCTTCAACCCAGATCGCGAGCACATTGCCGTCCTGACTCAGTGCGGCCTTGTTGCCTTTGCCGGGCAGCGTCAAGGTCGCCTCGGTGTTCCAGGTCGCGGTCGCAGGATCCAGCGTGAGCACGCGACCAACGCCATCGCCCTCTTCCGCACCGCGTGCTTGCGCCTCTCGCACCACCACCCTGACCGAATCCCCGGCAAAGGTGAGTAAATCCACTCGCGCGTCTTCAAACCCAGGCGGCAGCGCGATAGCGCCGTCACCCCCGTGCAGATAGGCGACGGTATTGTCCGCTTGCCGCGCGAACACCACAATCCCGGCACCCACACCCTCAATGCCACCGGTGTATCCCGCCAGCAGTTGCCCATCCGCGCTTGCGGCCAGACGAGAGAATTCGTGCTTGGCATGGGTCCCGCTCAGCGGTGTGACAATCGGATCAACCGTGGCCGACGCAGCGCGTACGGTGACAGAGAACGCCTTGGCGTCCGAGGTCGTCACATCGCCACGGAAGTTGTACTGCGCCGACACGCCCAGCTCAACGGCGGCATCCGCATCACCCTGCGTGATCGCGCCTTGCGTCTCCCCGCCCGCGACATTCACGGCAGCATCGGAGCTGCTCCACAGGTAGTCTGCAGGCCCATAGGTGGTCGGCAAGGCCATCGGGTAGATCACCGCATCCAAGGGGTAACCGTGGTTGATGGAATCTTCGCTGACGGCGTCGAGCGCGGCAGTCAAGACATCGTTCACACCCATCGGCGTGGACGTCAGCCCCTGGATCGACGCGCGCTGCAGTTCGCCCGCACTGCTGGCATAAACAATCTCCTCGGTGCCGTTAAACGTCAGCGCTCGCAGCCGCCCGGAATAAGGCACCTTCCCTTCAATAAACGGAAACGCCTCGGTGAGGTTGAGGATATTGATCGCCCCGCCGTATACCAAGGCTGCCCGCGTGCCGTCGCTGTTCAGCGCCGACGTCGACGCCGGTGCACTGATGAGGCTTGTGCTGTCGGCCAGGCTGGCGCTGGGGACGTCAATGATGTGGACGTTATTGTCTGCAACCACCAAGGCACGACTGGCCGGTTCATGGGCCAGCAGCAGACTGGCCTCCAGCGGCACGGATACGCGGCCCGATTCACTCAGATCGGCGGCGCTGTGCATCGCGAGTTCGGCAGTCGAGGCGCCGTCTTTTTCACCGAGCAGCAACAGCACGCTGGCGCCGTTATTCGCCACAGACCATCCCAGCAGCGGCCGGTCCAAGGGAAATGCCCTGCTAGTATCTTCCTGCAAAGCCTCGTCGTAAACGCGGACGTAGGCCGCTTCGCTGTCGTAGGCGAGTACCGTCCCGTCGGCCAATTGCAGCGCCTGCTCCAGGGTTTTACTGTCGACGCGCGCGACGCTTGGGTGACGATGCGGTACGTTGTGAGTCGTGCTGCCATCAATGGCCGCAACGCTGTGCTCGGGCAGTTTGCCGTCCACCAGTGGCACGCGGAACAAGCCGTAACTGTCATCCTCGGGGGAGTCGACTTCTCGAGGCCCGGCCACCAAGGCGTAGAGCACATCGGCATTGTCATTCAGCCAGCTCTGGGTGATGGTGTGTTCACTCGCGCCGGTGACATAATCCGCTTCGGTGGTGTATTCGTGGTGACCCGCGGTTGCCATGGTCGCAAAGGGCTGGATGTCCACCGTCGCGTCTGTCGCTGCGCTATCGACCCAGCCAATGCCATTGTGCCAACGATTGATCACCATGATGTGATCGCCTTCGGGGACGATCAAACGCACCCGCTCATCGTGATCGCTGGGTTCCCAGGTGGCGACAACCTGAGGCTCAGGCGCAACGCTGTACACCTGCGACAACACATAAGGAGAGGCAACCTGCTCGGCCGTGGGCATGGCGTTGTCGAGTGAACCTTGAGCGACAGCGGCATCGATCACCGCCGCGATCACCTGATACGGATTGGCATCGGGGAATTGCCCGCGCGCGGCGATCACGCTGTTGCGCAAGGCCGAAGACTGCTCATCCGTCAGCGCACCCTCGGCAACACCCAATTTATCCGCCAGATACGCCGCCGCACTCACACCCGCAGGCCCCAGCAACGGATTAAACAACGCTTCATTGTAGGTGAGCGTGGTCCACGCATCGGCTGTACTGGCTGACGACGCAGCGGTAAACAGGGTCCGGTCTTCACCACTGACAATAACGGGCCCCTGCCCCGGACTGACGGAAGCCGCCATGGCATCTGCCAGGCTACTGAAGCGTTGCGCGCCTTCGGTATCGGCACACTGGCCA
>DOIU01000254.1 GCA_003511825.1 Gammaproteobacteria bacterium
GGTGGTAGACCTTCAGACGATCGCAAAAACGCGCAATATCAGCGGCGATAAATGCCATGGGCAGTTGCTTGCATCATCGCAAGCAAGTCATCGAGTATTTGCGGCAAGGTATTGATTATCCATGTGATAGCGTGGGGGCACACGTCTTCACCCAAAAGTACTACTGCATCACAGTCCGTGGGCGATTAGTGAACCATACCTGATTCACGCAGGCTGGATCAAAGAAAACCCGCAGCGTCCCGTTACATTCATTGAGCTTCACGAGTCATCATTGGCACGCGGGGCTCAGCGGCTGGGTGCCGCAAGGGACACGCTGTCTCATCAACGCTGGCAAAGACCGGTGGTATGTAGCAGCCGAAGACAATAATAATAAGTGAACCGCTGGTCGACGTGATGTGTTTAGACCAGACAACAACCATAAACACCTATTTTGGCCGGTCTTCGGACCGGCCGACCTTGTCCTCTCATCGTTCTCTGCCTCACTCAGCCCTGGACCGTATTCTGGAAACTCTGGGGCATCCATGATTCGACCGAACATTGCATTAATGTGCGGAGCGCTGCTATGCGCGCACACTGTTGGGGCCACCACCGCGATCAACGAGGACGCACTCGCGTCAGCGCATACACATACGCACACGCGCATCATTACCTTACCCAGCGGCACACAATTGCAGTACACGGCACATGCGCACGAGGGCCACCTCGTGGCTGAAGGCGACATTCTCCTTGGCCCAGCACCCAGTGAGCACGAGGCCGCCACACGCGGGTCAGGCATCTCCATCGCCAGCAGTCGCTGGCTTGACGGTATTATTCCGTTCCAGTTTGACGCCAGTATCACTGACAGCAATCTTATCTCACGCGTCCACGACGCCATCGATCACTGGAACGATAACAGCTCCATCCGCTTGGTCGAACGCACGGATGCCAACGCCGACAGCTACAAAGACTATGTAGTCTTCACCGACAGTGACGGCTGTGCGTCCTATGTCGGCCGCAATGGCGGCGCGCAAGAAATCTGGGTGTCTGCCTCCTGCAATACCGGCGGCATCATCCATGAAGTCGGCCATGCGATCGGGCTGTTGCACGAACACACGCGCAATGATCGCGACCAACATATCGTCATCAATTACGACAACATCCTCGAAGGAAAAGAGCATAATTTCGCCATCCCCAGCGTCAACGCGAATGACATGGGCCCCTACGACTACGGCTCCATCATGCACTATGGTGCGTACTTTTTCTCCGCCAGTGGCGAGCCCACCATAAGCCCCATCCACGATACAACGGGGATCACCATGGGCCAGCGCATTGCGCTGAGTGCCGGCGATATCACTGCGGTAGACCGGCTCTACCAGACAGACCTGTCTCTCGTCGTGGATGCACCCAATAACATCCAGTCCAATGCCACCTTCACGGTGGATGTATCCGTCAGTAACCTCGGAGAAATGGGCGCGAACGATGTGCTGGTCATTGTGCCCATCGATGCAGGAACCCGCTTGAATACGTTTGAAGGCGACGGGTGGGATTGCACCCAGCGCGCTGACCAAATCCTATGCGGTCGCGCAACGTTGATTGAATACGATCAAAGTCGCTTGAGTCTCTCTTTAACCGCAGGCTTCGAAGCCCCTGCGCACATTGCCGCAACGCTGTCCTCCCGCACGTGGGACAACGACGCGTCGAGCAACGGCACAGCACTCTCAGCAGTGATTTTGGCCGAAGCGCATGAGACGTTCTTTGACGAGCCGATGGTGGCTGCCGCTGCGTCAGCGTCGACCGACGACAACGCCGGTACAGGCGCATTAGCACTGGTGTACCTCAGTCTACTCAGCTTGCTCGTATTCAGCCGCCAACCCCGATAGCTAACCACCTACCTTCGCGGACCGCCGAACGCGGTCCGCCATAGACAGCAGCGCGCAATTGCCTGAAAATAGGCGCCCTTTACCCCAGCTCTTGAGGTCACACACATGATTCCGATGGTGGATCTGCGCGCCCAGTACGAAGCCCTAAAAAGCGAGATTGACGCCAGCCTGCAGGACGTCTTATCAACCACCCGCTTTATCCTTGGGGATAACGTACACACACTCGAAGCCGACATTGCCAGCTACTTAGGATGCGAGCACGCCGTCAGTTGTGCTTCGGGCACTGATGCGCTGCACCTGGCGTTGTTAGCGCTGGATATCGGCCCGGGCGATGAGGTCATCACCACCCCTTTCACCTTTATCGCCACCGCCGAGGCGATCGCTTATGTGGGCGCCAAGCCTGTATTTGTAGACATTGACCTGCAAACCTTCAATCTCGACATCGGTGACGTTGAAGCCGCGATCACGGACAAAACCCGCGCCATCATGCCTGTGCACCTGTTTGGTCAGCCCTGTGATATGGACAGGCTCATGGCATTGGCCAATGCCCATAAACTCCATGTCGTCGAAGACTGCGCGCAGAGCTTTGGGGCCAAGTTCGGCGACCGGCATACCGGCAGTTTTGGCGATACCGGCTGCTTTAGTTTTTTTCCGAGCAAAAATCTCGGCGCCTTTGGCGATGGCGGGCTGGTCACCACCTCCAACAGCGACGTCGCCGAGCGCCTGCGCGTGTTTCGCAACCATGGCAGCCGCAAGCAGTACTACCACGACGAAATCGGCTACAACAGCCGGCTTGATGAAATGCAAGCGGCGATACTTCGACAAAAACTGCCGCATATCGATGCTTACAATGCCGGGCGTCGACGCGTTGCACACCGCTACTACCAAAACTTGTCTGAGCTGTCGATGCAGTTACCCGTCGAGGCGAACGACCGCTACCATGTCTACCACCAGTACACGCTGCTGACGGATCAACGCGAAGCGATACAAGCCGCCCTGCGCGCAGAAGACATCGCCTCCGCCATTTACTACCCCGTACCGCTGCATCAGCAACGCGCCATTATCAACTCCGGCGCAAACACCAACGCCCTGCCGATAGCAGAAAGCGTGAGCGAACAGTGCCTGTCACTGCCGATGTACCCCGAGCTGAGCGACGACAACGTCGACCGCATCTGCAGCATAATCAAACAGGTTGTTTCTTGAGCAATAAACCGTATCGCCTGATGGTCTCCGCCGGTGAGGCCTCAGGGGACATGCATGCAGCACTGGCACTGAATGCGTTGGCTAAGCACGACGTGTCTTTCAGCAGCTTTGGCATGGGCGGCCCAAAACTACAAGCCCTAGGCACCGAACTGGTGCTGGATTGTCGCGAGTTGTCGGTGATTGGCATCTTTGAGGTGATCGTCCAGTACCGCAAATTGCGCCGTAAACTTGAAACCCTGCGCGACAGCCTGCGCCGCGAGAAACCAGACCTCTTAGTCATCGTCGATTACCCGGACTTCAACCTCAAGCTGGCAGAAACGGCCAACGCCCTGGGCGTGCCCGTGTTGTTTTATATCAGCCCTCAAGTTTGGGCCTGGCGGGCGCATCGCGTCCACCGCATTGGCAAATTGGTCTCGATGATGGCGGTGATCTTCCCCTTTGAGGTGCCGTTTTACCGCGATGCCGGTGTGCCTGTGCGCTACGTGGGGCATCCACTGGTTGACGAAGTCGGCAGCACCTTAAGCAAGGCTGAGGCGCGAGCAGCGTTCTCCCTTCCCAACACAGGCGCTATCGTGGGACTGTTGCCCGGCAGCCGCACGGGCGAGGTGAAGCGCGTATTGCCCACAATGCTGGCGGCCTACACGCGCGTGAGGGCGCAGCATCCAGAGACACACGCGATACTGCCCTGCGCCCCAACCTTGGATCGCA
>DOIU01000258.1 GCA_003511825.1 Gammaproteobacteria bacterium
AAGACGGGCTTGGCGACATCCGTGGGTACGCGGGTGAACTGATCGGCCAGCTCGCACGCCTTCTGCCAGACCAATCGGTGATCGGCACTGCGTTCGACCCAGGTATTCAGTGCATGCTGCTCTCCTGGGCTCAACTCACCTTCATCTAACCTGACCAGCCAGTCGGCCGCTTCCTTCAGCAGCTGTTGGTGGCGCTCGCTCAGAGCATCAGGGCGAGACATTGCATATAGGCCTGCTGCATGTAACGTTTGACGGTACGCTCGGAGACCTGCAGGCGCTCAGCAATCTGCGCATAGGTCAGCCCATCCATCCGCGACATCAAAAAGGCTTTGCGCATCTGAGTGGGTAAAGCGTCCAACATTTTGTCCAGGGCTTGCAAAGTCTCGAGAACAATCTCCCGCTCTTCTGCAGATAACGTCACTGGCTCGGGACGCTGTGCTAACGCCTCAAGGTAGGCTTCTTCCACCTTCCAACGGCGAAACAAATCCACCATGAGATTGTTCGCCACGATACGCAAGTAGCTGCGCGGATAGCTGACGACAAAATCGCGATTCGCACGCTGCTTGTTCATCAATTTGAGGAAGGTATCGTGGGTCAGATCAGCGGCGGACTCCGTACACCCCACACGGCTGAGCAGCCAACCTTTTAACCAGCCATGATGGTCATGGTAGAGCGTATGTATGTCGAGGGGCTGAGCGGGGTTTGAGTGAGGCACGCGATACTCCTGCCTGGGGAATGTGTAAAACGCGGTAAATGAGAACGGTTCGCATGCTACTGCAACGCAAGGTTGAGCGCAAATCAGCAGATGGGCGCAGCTCTAGAACGAGCAGTCTACACAGTGACAAAAGTATCCAGACAGGACACGTGTCGTAAGCAAGTGCCGAAGGATCGGCAGAACGGCGGTTGACACGATAACAACCGGATCGCGTTACGCCGCCGATTTAGGCATTCTGTAGTCCTTGTTTCCGGGTGTATAGGTTGCCACCTGAAGCACTTCAGTGACGCCACAAAACACATTCTTCAAGCCGTTGGCTTCTGCACCTGCTGAGATTTCCTCGCAGATCTGTTGCGACAGCGATGCGCTCATGACCGATTGAATCTTCACATATTCATCGTTGATCATGGCGCCGTAGGACGGATTGATGTGACGGTTAAAACTGATATTCAATCCGGGCGCGTGTAAATCCAGCAACAAATCGATCACCCGTTGCTGGTTTGTTCGGTCCGTCAACACGGTTATACACGCTTGATCTTCGAGATACACGGGTCGGTGATTGATAAAGTCAAAACCGCTACTGGTGCCATGGCTACCCAGATCAAAGATCGCCTGATCGCGCCAATGCGTGTGGCCTGAGAGCTGATCAATCGCATGAATAATCTGCTGCATGCTCGCCGTGTGGTGGTGATGCGACATCCGACTCGGCAGGTTAAACATTCCCTTGCTGATCGGCAGAGAGTACATAAATCCCTTACCTGGCAGGTGGAGTTCACCGGCAGTTGCCAGGGCGTCAAACACGTCGTCAGCGTCATCTTCATCGGTGAAGATCATGAGCACTTCTTTCTCATGCTCTTTGGTGATCCTCAGCCAACCCAAGCGATCACGCAACCCGCGCCCTTCGCAATAGTAGATAATCGGTCCGTGCGCCCCCGCGTCAATCGCCGCTTTGGCCATCTTGTCACTCAAATTGTGATTTACAATGCAACATATGACCCTAAGATTCTTGTCGAGACCATGACCGCCTTCCCCTACGCCGGTGGCTTCGTCCACGGACATCACGGGCGACTCAGCGCCGCAATACGCCTGCTGGTAATCGGTACTGAAAATCGCGCCGATCGCTTGTCGATCCAGGCGGCTTTCCCGGACGATCGCGTCTGCAATCGTATCGACCTCACTGCTGGGGACCAGCGTTTCAATCAGTGTTTTGACCGGACTGATCGGCGGAAACATGCGCTTTAACCAGTGATCGTGCAGCAACGTGCCCCTGGCATTGGAAATAAAGACCGGGTAAGCAAAGTCGGTAAAGGTCGACTCAATGACGCGTTTCGCTGTTGAGTTGGGTAATAAGGTTGCGAGGTTAGTGAGCGTCGATGTGTCGCTTGCGTGATCATTCATGAGGATACCCCGGACTCTGCGTACTCAGACCCGCGGTCTGATTCACTGGCTTGCAGCTCTTGGTTCTGCAACTGACGTTGCGTGTATTTTGTGTAAAGACCGACGGTGAGCACGGTCATGATCGGACCTACGGAGGCCAGTGCCAATATGCCAAACCCGTCACTCACACCGGGAATATTGCCGCCAATTCCCAATCCCATCGCCAGTACCAGAGGTACTGTGATAGGCCCGGTGGTCACGCCCGCGCTGTCCCAGGCAAAATTAACGAAGCTGTGGGGAGAAAACCAGGTCAACACCAACACCACGCCATAGGCCGGCATCAACATCCAGAACAGCGGGAAGTTATAGATCATTTTGATAATGCCCGCCGCAATACCTAGGCCGACGCCCATGGCGACGCTTTGCATCAATAGTTTTTTGCGAAATGCACCCACCGTGATTTTCTCCACGGTATCGCCCAATGCATTGAGTGCGGGTTCTGCCAAGGTGGCGCCATAGCCAAGGAAGAACGCAAAGACGACCGCGATCATCTTGCCTAGGTGGGGTGAGAACAAGGCTTCTTCCTGCAAGTCCAGCCCCCAGGGGACGATGCTGGCAAACGTCAGCGGTATATTGCCGCCCAGTTGGCTACCCAATGGCGTCAACCCCAAAATGATCCCTAAACCAAACAGCGTCATCCCGACCAAAGCGAACGCGACGCCGACACCGACGTCGTTATCGGTCCCGAGTCTTTGCCGCAGAACCATACGTAGCACGACATACAGAAACAGGCACAGAGGGATAATGGCGCGTAGGGCATCCATAAACGACTGTTTGATGTTTTCAAGGAACGGACTGGAGTAGTCCCAGGTTTCTTGACTGAATAGGGTAAATTCACGCACCGGCGTTTTATTAATGATCACTTCCGGATTCGCGACCACAATTTTGCCGTCGATTAACTTAGCTTCGCCACCATCAAAAGCAAACGAGAAGTTATTGGGCAACTGCCCACTGTCAAGATAAGCCTGATATTCTTGTTCAGTGATCTCTGCCGCGCCTGTTCGTGCATCCTTTTCAACACTGTCTTGCGCATGGAGGCTGACATTCTGCGACACCTGAGCTGGCATCTGGTAGTCACCTTGGTAATTGACTGCGCCATAGTAGTCTTGTTGACCGTAGTGAAACAGCGCTAACAGCAACACCGCCAGTATTGGAAAGACCGATGCGAGCGTGACAATACCAAAGCCAGAATGGCTGCTGCTACCCGATCCGCTACTGACGACGCGACAAACGCCGATGCCAAGCGCAAGCACCAAAGGCACCGTGACCGGGCCGGTGGTCACCGCGCCGCAGTCCCATGCGAGCCCGAGCACATCTGCCAACACCGGGTTCTGATTAAAAAAATACGAGAATGCCAGCAAGATCAGCAAGGCGGGTATCGCCAAATACTTCAGTGGCCACGCATAGAAGAACCGCAATACCCCCAACATCACCGCAAGCCCTACCCCAACACCGACAGAGGCCACTAACTCACCGGAGAAGTCATTGAGCAAGCTGAACAGCAACGGCGCCTGATCCGCCTGGACACCTTGACCGGCAGCTTTTAGTACCGCAATCGCGGGTTCGGCGAAGGTCGCCCCCATGCCCAGTAAGAAGGCGAAGCCCAAAATCATCACCATATGGCTTTGCTTGGGCATGGTACTGCCGATGACTTCGCCGAGTGGCATCAGACCCAGTCGCAAGCCCTCCATGAAAAACATCAAGCCGAACACAACCACGACCATGCCGACGGCGATCATCAGTGAATACACGAGGGGTAAACTGAGGAAAAATACCTGGAACAGGATCAGGTAGGCGACAATAAACCAAATGCCTTGCAATTGCTTATAGAAATTGCCTTTCGCATAAGGCCACAAGACACGCATTGTGTCTCTGAATCCAAGTTGAAATCTGGGGTTCTCTTGCATAGTCCTTTATGCCTTTCACGCCGCGCTATCGTATTCAGCGACGCGCCTAAAAACCCTATGTAAAATAGGGATATATAACACACGCTCGTGCCCACGAGGTAGGAACCTCGGCTCAATATGCATCCTATTGGCAAGCGCAGCAGTAACTTGAATCTGTCCGTGTAAGAATCCCCCCACGGTATTGATGAAGGGATACGGCAGTGGGCAACGTGGTGTCCGATAACCGGCACGCTGATGCGGATGCTCAGCGACCTTGCGCGTGCTTTTCGCGAACCGTTTTACGATAGGCCGTTGGCGTAAAACCCAGACGCTTTTTAAAGGTGCGCGTAAACGCCAAATCTGATGCATATCCGACGCGACTGGCAATCTCGTACAGCGGCAATTCGGTATCTTCCAGCAATGCCTGAGCACGCTGCAGTCGCAGCTGCGTGAGGTAGTCAAACATCGAGTATTCGACCCGCTGCTTAAACCGCTTGGCAAAGCCTGCCCGCGACATCCCCACCTCAGATGCTAATGTGTCCAGCGACCACGCCTTGGCGGGATTGTCGTGCATCAGCTGCAAGGCTTTCGCAATGTGCTTATCTGCCAGCGCACGCAGCAATGCCGTGTCGTCCCGTTGGCCAAAGTTCATCCGGATCAGTTCTACGAGCAGCACCTCGGTGAGCTTGTTCAC
>DOIU01000094.1 GCA_003511825.1 Gammaproteobacteria bacterium
GCCGCGCCGGGCAAAGCGGGCGTAGAAATCGGCGAGGCCGTCGGTCATGTCCTTGCCTGGGATACCGGGCAGCCAAATGATCTTCTCCAGCCCCAGCAAGGGCATCAGCAGATCTTCGAACTCAGCTTTGGACACGCCGGGGTTGCGATTGCGGTTGAGTGTGCAGCTTTCGGTGATGATGGCGGTGCCATGACCGTCCACCTCAATGCACCCACCCTCCATCACTAACCGGGTGTTCACTACCTTGACACCGGCCTCTGACGCGACGAAATCCGCGACGCGTCTGTCCCATCGATGTCGCTGCTTGCCGCCCCAGCCATTGAAGTTAAAATCGACCGCGGCTTTTTGGCCCGCTTCGTTGACCACAAACACAGGACCCGTGTCGCGTATCCACAAGTCGTCCAAGCGCGCGATGTGGAGCTGGACCTGCTCGCCGACCAGTGACCTCGCGAGGTCGTATTCGTCGCGCCTGACCAGCATAGAGACCGGCTCATACTGGGCAAGGGTGCGTGCCAACGTGGCGAGATTACGCCGCACCTCGGGCAACAAACCTCGGCCCCAAATGGCGGCACTCGCCCCAAACGCCATCCAGGTGCGCCGGTGTGGCTCACCCTCGTCAGGCATCCACCAACGATGGCTCTCGCGATCACGCTCGCTGGCATCCGCCCCCGCATTCATTACAACACTGGCTGACAGCATACCTGCAGCCTTGAAGAAGCGCCTTCTGGTGAACATCTCAATTCGGCCTCCGCCACTGAATAACACCAGAGACATCATAAGCCGGCGTTAACCCCCATGCACCCTCTGATGTTGTGCACCATCGTTGGCCAATGAGCCGTAAAACCATGCCCCGATAGGCATTGCCGCTTTGTAAATACGCCTGAGTGGCACAATTTGTGATCATCAAACACTTCACAGTTGTTCACACGGACGGTAAAAATGATCAAATCCAGAATCTCGGCACTGAGCCTTGCGATGCTCGGTGCCATGGCGTCGAACGCACTGCATGCTGACGACGTCAGATCCCTCTCAATGGGAGGCGCTGCAGTGTCAGCCGGCACGGGTGTGGCCGGCGTCATGGGCAACCCGTCGCTGCTGCTTCGCGCCCAGAATCAAGAAGACGACTACCAGTTTCATATCGGTCTGTACGCACAGGTACGTGATAACGCAGACATCGCCGACGAAGTCGATAAACACGAAAACACCATTGACAACATTGATGCCGAGGTCGATGCAATTGCTGCGCAGGACGTCACCTGCGTCACGCCCAATGCCTCGCGTGACGACGTTTGTTTGACGGGTACCCAAGCCCTGGCTGACCTCGCGGATAGCCTGTTGGATACCTTTGAAAACGTTGACGGTGAACCCGTCGACGCGCGCATCGGCATCGACATTGGCTTCTCCGTCTTGCACACCAGCATCCCGTTTACCGTGCACCTCAGCACGCGTGCCACCGGGTCAGGCCAAGCGGATATCTCCCAAGAGGACGTCGACTACACCAGTGATCTTGCCAACGTCCTCGGCGACGACAACATCACACTGGGCGAGATCGAAGACACCGCCGCCATCGCGCTGACCAACAACAACGGCACCATCCAAATCGAAGAACCCGAAGACGTACTGACGTCTGAGGCCACTGGCAGTGCCGTGCTGCGCACGCAGCTCGCGCTGGCCTTTGCCAAGTCTTTTGCGATTGGTGAGCAGATGGTCGACATCGGCGTGACACCCAAGCTGTCATCACTGCGGGCGGGCGACTTTACCAAGCCGATTGATGAGCTGGATGACGACGACACCGATCTGGGCGATGAGTTTGAAGAAAGCGAGAACAAAGAAACCTCATTCACCTTTGATCTCGGCGCCTCCACCACACTGCCTGACAACGACAGCGTGCGATTTGGCGGCGTTGTGCGCAATGTGCTCAAGGAATCAATCGAGTCTAAAAACGGTTTCGAATTTGAAACCACACCTCAAGCGATTGTCAGCGCCACGTATCACAACGACACCTTTCTGGTCACCGGTGACCTTGCCCTAAACAAAGCCAAAGAAGACAACTTTGAAACCCAAATGCTCAGCGTCGGCACAGAACTGACGATGTCATTCTTCAGTTTTCGCGCCGGTATCGGGCATGACCTGGCGGCAGACGACGAGCCCACAACCGCAGCCGTCGGTGTTGGCCTCGGGCCTGTTGACATTGGCTTCCGTCTGAACGGCAGCAAAGTCCACGGCGGCATTCAGCTCGCACTGTCGTTCTGATAACCCGTTTCGACACAACTGGGCGAGCACGGCAATCGGCGTGCTCGCCCTATTGCAAACGCCAGTATGCCTTGCGAGAATGGCAAAATGGTGCTTGCCGATTGGGGCACGGACAGCTCTCTCCCATCAATAGAGTATTTTGTCTTCCTTTTCATCCCAGGCGATGAAGGCCTTGATCGCCTCTTCACCGAGCAGTTGTTGCGTGGGAATTTTTCTGTCTGCTATCGGTGTACCGACTTCACGGTAGAGGAATTCATCATCAAAGCCGATATCGGCGGCCTGTTGACGGGTGTTTCCATACCAGATGCGATCCAGTCGCGCCCAGTAAATCGCCGACAGGCACATCGGACACGGTTCGCAGCTGGTGTAGATTTCGCAGCCACTGAGTTCAAACGTATCGAGCGCCTTACAGGCCTCGCGAATAGCCACAACTTCGGCATGTGCGGTGGGATCATTGCTGGTGGTAACCTGGTTAAACCCGCGCGAGACGATCTTGCCGTCCTTAACGATCACAGCGCCGAAAGGCCCACCGAATCCGGCTTGCATTTTTTCAATAGAAATATCGATGGCCGCTTGCATCATGGCCTGGTCTTGCTTATTCGGGTGAGCGTGATTACACATCGCAATAGTTCTCCTGTTCATTGAGGGCACTGCTCGTGCGACCAGACCCAGTTGATGTTCGGGCAAGCAACAACTGCGCAACCACTGAAGCGGCGATGATCTGTGGCTGTTTACCGATCATGCCGGGCAGACCGATGGGACAGTGCACTGAGGCGATCTGCTTGTGCGAAAAACCACGCACATCCAGTCTGCGCTCGAATCTGCGCCACTTAGTTTTTGAGCCGATCAGCCCAATCCAGTCCGCATCATTGCGAGTGAGTATGGCTTGCAGTATGTCAAAGTCTTCCGTATGGCTGTGAGTCAGGATCAGATAAAAGCTTCCGGCAGACGCACAATTGATTTCATACAACGGATCGGCACCGAGTTCAGGGATCGCGGTCGCCTCTGCTGTGTGTCGCTCTTGAAACACCGCTTCACGACTGTCAAACCAGTTAACACGAAACGGTAAACCGGCGAGGCGAGGAACCAGGGCCTGCGCGACATGACCTGCGCCAAAGAGCAGTAACGTTGTGGGCTGCTCGGTTAGGCGTTCATACAGCGTCTCCCGATGCAGACACACGCTGGCATCCGCCGGCATTGGCGGTACTTCGTCTTCGGCACAGACACGTCGCCCGCCCGTGCTCTGCTCAAGGTTCAAGCTGGAGAACACAGCCCCCTCTGCGGCGACGGCCTGCAATTCATGGACCCAGGGCAGATCGCTGTGATCCAGCATTTCGTAGAGTAACTGAACCCGACCACCACAACACTGCCCGTAACGACTGCCAAGCGCCACCGAATCGCGATAACGTCGCAAACCCTGCCCAGCGCTCAACCAACTGCGCGCCAACTCGACAGCGCGGTATTCCAACTGCCCGCCACCGATGGTGCCCGACATGGCGTCTTTGCTCACAATCACCCTTGCACCGCAGGCCTGAGGCGCAGAGCCCTTGACGTCCACCTGCGTAATCATCACGACCTGACCGTGCCTTTGCAGACAGACTGACAGTCTGTGCAACCAGGGCAGAGGCTGTCCACAGCCCGCGGCTGCAGAGGCGATCGTGCTTGCAATTGGATAGTGCTCTGTCAGCTCAGCCATAGTTATTGTATACAATAATTCTCATTTCAAATTGCGTGTGATTGGCGAAAAAATCACCTTCAGGCGTTACTATAACAGGCTAAATTGTGCGCCATATGCTTCTCTTTCAATGTTTGAACAAGGGCATCAGCAATATATTGGCGCGTCACACCCTAGATATTGTACACAATATGTCGTAGTGTCTGTCGAGAATTTACGCCTATCATCACTGTTTGTCGCACCAGCTCGTTATGCCGCGACTAGCTCCGGAGCAGTCTATCCCTATGAGCACGAACCCTTACCCTCTGTTTAAACGTGACGACCTCAACGCCTTTTGGGCGCTGTTTTCCGACAACCTCGCCAACCTGCTGATCATTTCGGCGGTGTGCCGATTTGTTTTTCAGATGCCGGGCGAGATTGTCTTTGGACGAATTCTGCCGGGTGCGGCGATTGCGATTCTGTTTGGTGTCGTGGTGTATACGATGCTCGCCCGGCGTCTGGCCGCCAAGACCGGTCGCAGCGACGTTACCGCCCTGCCCTACGGTATCAGCACACCGGTGATGTTTGTGTATTTGTTCGGCGTCATCGGACCGATTTACTGGGCGACAGAGGATGCGCTGCTCGCCTGGCAAGTGGGCATCGCAGCAGGTGTGATTGGCGGTTTTATCGAGATCCTGGGCGCTGCAATCGGTCCGTGGCTCAAGCGCGTCATGCCACGCGCGGGGATGCTCGGCACCTTGGCCGGGATCGCGCAGGTGTTTATCGCCACCGTCGCGATGGCGCGGATTTACGAGCACCCGATCATCGGATTCACCGCCATGGCCATTGTGCTCTGGGGTATGGTCGGGCGCTTCAAGCTGCCGTTCAATATGCCGGCAGGTCTGATGGCGTTGATCGCCGGCACCATCATCGCACTGATTCTGGGTGAGTCGAGTTTCAGTCTCGAAGGCACGGGCTTCTATCCACCCGTTCCCTACGTTGGCGACATGGTGGCAGGCTTCGGCTACATCTTCGACAACCCCGCTCTGCTCGCCGTTTTGATCCCGGTACAGATTTACAACTTTATTGAGACCATGAATAACGTCGAGTCAGCTGAAGCCATCGGCGACCGTTATCCGGTCGGAACGTGTCAGGTCACCGATGGTGTTGGCACGGCCATCGGCGGTCTGTTCGGCTCGCCATTCCCGACTACCGTTTACATTGGTCACCCGGCCTACAAGCGCATGCGCGCCGGTACCGGCTATATTCTGGCCGTCGGATTGATATTCTTTATCGGCGCGCTGTTCGGGCTGGTTGCCTTCCTCGGCAACCTGATACCCGAAGCCGCCGTGGCACCCATCCTGGTGTTTGTCGGTATCTCGATTATTTCCGTCTCTTTCCGCTCAGTCTCACCCGCACACCATATCGCGATCGCGATTGCCTTCCTGCCACATGTATCGGCCATTATTGCGGTCAAGTGGGGTTCGGTAATGAATGCGCTTGGTGACCTCGGACTGGAGAATGTGCCAGGTCTGCTCGACAGTGATTTTATCGCCGCCATGCAAACCCAGGGCGCACATGTGCTGGGCCAAACCACACTCGCCAACGGCGCGATTGTCAGTGGTATGCTGTGGGGCGCGTTCGCGGTTTTTCTGGTCGACAAGCAAATTCGCAACGCGGCGATAGTCTCAGTCACCGCTGCAGTACTGACCGCTTTCGGCGTGATACATGACACCAGTCTGCATTGGCCCCAGTTGAGTTCAACGATACTCTGGGGTTACCTGATCATGGCAGCGCTGCTGATGGCCTCCACCCGCTTTGAGCTGGAACAAGAACCTGATCTTGAGCCCTCCTGGGACGAAAGTGATAGCAACAAGTCTAAGACCTGAGGCACGTCATGACTTTGCCGACCAGCGACAGCATCACGTTTCTGCTCAATGATGAACCCCACAGTGTCGGTGGCCTGCCACCGACGCTGTCGCTGTTGCGCTATCTGCGCGAGCATCTGAACCTGACCGGCACCAAAGAAGGCTGCGCTGAAGGTGACTGCGGCGCATGCACCGTCGTCGTCGGCGAGAAGCATGGCGACACCCTGGCACTGAAGACCCACAACGCCTGTATCGCCTATTTACCGACGCTGCACGGCAAAGCGGTCTACACGGTCGAGTACTTGACACGCAATGGCTCAGCACACCCTGCACAGCAAGCCATGGTCGACTGTCACGGCTCGCAATGCGGCTTCTGTACACCGGGTTTCGTCATGTCACTGTGGCAGCATTATGAGGCCCATATTGACAATAGTGGCACCAGCCGCGCTCAACTGGCCAACGATCTCTCCGGTAATTTGTGCCGTTGCACGGGTTACCGGCCGATTCTCGATGCCGGCGAAAAGATGTTCACGCTGCCGCGTGTGCCATTTGACTATTCCGGTGCGCGCACCAAACTCAATGCGCTTGCACAAGTAGCTACACGCTTTGAGGACGCAGAGGGCCGCTATTTTGCGCCTGACTCGCTGGCTGCACTCTTGCAGCTAAGGCGAAGGCTCCCCGACAGCACCCTGCTCGCCGGCGGCACCGATATCGGTCTCTGGACCAACAAACTCTTCCGCAGCCTCGGCACCATTATCTACACGCGCAATGTCCCGGAGCTGCATGCACTCACGGTTGACGAGAATCACGTCTCTATAGGCGCAGCCGTGTCGCTAACCGACGCCTACAACACGGTGTGTGCGGACTACCCGCAGCTTACCGAGCTGCGCGATCGCTTTGCCTCTCTGCCGATACGCAACGCCGGCACCCTCGGTGGCAATGTCGCCAACGGCTCGCCGATCGGCGACTCAGCCCCTTGGCTGATCGCACTGGGTGCAGAGGTGGTGCTGAGCAATGTCGACGGCGAGCGCACTATCCCACTGGCGTCGCTCTACACCGGATATATGCAGCAGAGCCGCCAGGACGATGAGATTCTGCGGGCGATCATCATCCCCCGACCGCGTAAAGATCAGCAGTTTCACTGCTGGAAAATCAGCAAGCGCTATGACTCCGACATCTCCGCCGTCTGCGGCGCATTTTCGCTGATTGTAGAAAGCGGGCAAATCAGTGAAGCCCGCGTGGCGTTCGGCGGCATGGCGGCAACCACCGCGAGAGCAACAGACTGCGAAGCAGACTTACTGGGTCAAGCCTGGACCCGCAACACGGTCGACAGCGCCATGCAGGCGCTAGACAGAGATTACACACCCATGAGCGATATGCGGGCCAGCAAAAGCTACCGAAAAACTATCGCCCGCAACCTGCTGTATCGCTTTTACCTGCTGACAGCCAAAGACTCTGGCTACGACGAAGAACAGAGCCTGCGCGCTTTCACGCTGCCGGAGATCGCCGTATGAGTGCGGCACGCCAACCTCATCCGCACGAATCAGCGCACCTGCATGTTGCAGGCGAAGCAACCTATATCGATGACATCCCCGAACTGCGCGGCACCCTGCACTGCGCGATCGGCATGAGTACCGAAGCGCACGCAACACTACAAGCCATAAACCTTGATGCCGTCCGCGCGGCTCCCGGCGTCGTGCTAGTGATTACTGCTGAGGATATTCCGGGTGTGAATGACTGCGGACCGATACTGCATGACGACCCGATTCTGGCTGAGGGCAAGGTGCATTACGTCGGCCAGCCGGTGTTCGCCGTTATCGCCGAGACCCGCGAACAGGCACGCGCGGCTGCACGCCTCGGCAAGATTGACTACACGCCCCTGGCTGCAATCCTGATACCCCGAGACGGGCATGCAGCCGGGTCTTATGTCATCCCACCGATG
>DOIU01000356.1 GCA_003511825.1 Gammaproteobacteria bacterium
ATGTCGTTGGCATGCAGATCGACGTCATTGTGCGGCGGCATGATGACCGTGGTCTTGTATTTTCGCGGCAAATACGTCTTGCCGAGGATGGGTTCGTCCTCTTCCACCAAGTCTTCGGTGGAGTGTTGCTTCTCCCCATCCAGCCAGATCTCCGCGTAGGCGCGCGTGCGCGGGAGCAGATGTTCTGACAATCGACGCGCGCAGTCATAGGCTTCCCGATGCAGTTGCGACTCTACCGGGTTTGAACTGCAGAGTACGTTCCTATTGACGTCGCCGGCGGTCGCGATCGAGTCCAGGCCCAGGCTGTTCAGCCATTGGTGCATGGGCTTGACGTTTTCTTTCAAGACGCCGTGAAACTGAAACGTCTGCCGATTCGTCAGGCGAATGCTGCCGTACTCGGTGCTTTCGGTGGCGAACTGATCAATGCCGAGCCATTGCTGTGGCGAGATGATCCCGCCGGGCAGACGACAGCGCAGCATGACATTCTTCAGTGGCTCAAGCTTGCGCGCCACACGCCCGGGCCGGATGTCGCGATCATCCTGCTCATACATGCCATGGAACCGAATCAGCTGGAAGTTATCGCCGCGAAACCCGCCGCTCAGACCATCGCTTAAGTCTGCCTTGATGGTGCCGCGCAGCAGATTACTCTGACCCTTGAGGCGCTCGTTGTCGGCCAGCTTGCCCTCAACCACGAGGTTGGCGGGTTCATTGTCTGGTGTGTAACTGACTTCAGCTTTCATATTCATCGCTACTATTTCGCTACTGTTATGACCGGGTTCGAGAGGCCGCAGTCGGGTTAATACACATCTCGCTGATACCGATCCGCTTCGCGCAGATCGTTTAAAAACTCTGTTGCGTCATCGGCGGACAACTTGCCGACGTCACCGATGACATCGAGGATCGCCTGCTCAACATCCTTGGCCATGCGTGTGGCATCGCCACAGACATAAATATGGGCCCCGTCTTGCAGCCACTGCCAGAAGGTGTCGCCGTTTTCACGGATTTTGTCTTGCACGTAGACCTTTTCTTCGCCGTCGCGCGACCATGCCAGTGACGTTTCATGCAACAGTCCCTGATCGCGATAGGCCAGCCACTCGGCGTGATAGAGGAAGTCTTTGCGGAAGTGGCGATTCCCGAAGATGAGCCAGTTCTTGCCTTCAGCTTCATCGGCGCTGCGTTGTTGTAAAAAGCTCCGGTAGGGTGCGATACCTGTGCCCGCGCCAATCATGATGATGGGCGTGGCCGCGTCTTGCGGCAGACGGAAGCGAGGGTTTGGCTCAACGAACACGCGCACATCGTCGCCTTCATCCAAGCGTTTGCTCAGTAGCCCCGAGGCACTGCCATAATAGACCTGATCGTGATGGTGGATGTCGACCACGCCAACACAGAGATGCACTTCCTCGCCGACTTCCTCCTGCGCAGAGGCAATGGAATAGAGGCGGGGTGTCAACGGTTTGAGGCCGTCGTAAAGCGTCTGTGCCGGGAGCTGTTGCGGGTGATCATGTAGTAGTCCGAGCAACGGTGTCCAGGCTTGGTATTCCAACAGCTGTGCGCGATCAGCGACAAGTTCGCTGAGTGCTTCGCTGTCACCACGCTCAGCGTACTGCGTGATGAACTGCGGCGTGAGCTGGTTCAGGTCGCTCTGCTCGGTCAGGACTTGGCGGATGCTGACTTTGCCCTCGCGGCTCTCGACTGTCTCATCGCCGGTGAGACCGCTACGCGCGAGGACTTCATCCACTGTGTCTGAGGCATTGTTGGTGTATACGCCCAGAGCGTCTCCAGCGGCGTAGGTGATACCAGAATCCCCGAGGTCAATTTCAATATGCTCGACCTCTTTATCGGCGTCTGCGGTGGCCAACGACGAGTGTTGGATCAGCGCGGCTGTATAGGGGGTTTCTTTGTTATAAGCAGATTCGGCGTGTGCCTCAGCAGCGTTGTTCGTGACCAGGGTCAGTGGCGTGACGTTGGCGCCGCCGGCAACGTTTTTCAACTTTTGTGTGGCGCTGTCAATCCATGCATCCGCCGTTGCCTGGAAATCCAGGTCTGCGTCGCCGCGATCGATCAGGCGTTCGCCGCCCAGCGCAGCGAGCTGTGTGTCGAAATCTTTGCCCGCCTGGCAGAAATCGGGGTAGGAACTGTCGCCAAGCCCAAATACCGCAAAACTGACACCGTCCATCTTGGGTGCCTTTTTTCCAAACAGGAAGTGATGCAGCGGCACACCTTCCTCGGGTGGTTCGCCTTCGCCCTGTGTCGAGGTGATGATCACCACGATGTCTTCTTTGGGCAGCTGACGTGCTTTGTAGTTGCCTGCAGCAACGAGTGTGGCATCCAGTTTTTCGCCCTTGAGCTTGTCCGTAAACTGCTTGGCCACGCCGGCGGCATTGCCCGTTTGTGACGCGGAGATCACGGTGATTTTCCGGGCGGGAGCCGCCGCAGTCGGTGCTTCGTGAACACTCGCGGTTGATTGGCTATTGGCCCAGAGGTAGCCGGCTAAAAACGCTTGCTGTGCAGGTGACAGTTGCGCCAGCTGCTGCAGGGTCTCAGGTGGTACCGGGGATTGGGGTAATATTGCATTCATGGTGCTTCTCGGCTGAAACGTGGGTCCGCAGCGACGACTGCCAGAGGTGGTTTAGGGGTTTCGCGTTGCCAGTTGAGGTTAACCGGCGTTGCTTGTTCGGCGGTGAACAGATGGCCAATGCGTGGGCGCACATACAGTGATTGGCCGCGCTCGGGTTGCAAGAGAGCGTATTCGGCGTGCGTGAGTACGACTTCCCATGGCGTGTGTGCGTGGAAGTTCTGGCCTTCCAGGCTTACGCGCACTTCCGCGCCGACCGGGCTGATTGCCGTCACTCGGGCTTGCAATGTGTTGTTGTCTACAGGCTCCGCGCTGAGCTGGAGTTCATGCGCACGAAAATACAGATCGCCTTGTTGGCCGGAGACGGTCTGCGGTAGCTCGATGCGCGCAGGCGTGCTTGCAGATGGATCACGTTGCAGCGGACTACGCCCGTCAATGTCGCCCGAGAAAGCATTGACATGCCCCAGGAAATCGAACACAAACTGGTTGGCCGGGCGCTCAAACAACTGCGTGGGGGTGTCCACTTGCTGGATCTTGCCGTTGTGTAAGATGGCGACGCGATCCGAGAGCTCCAGCGCTTCTTCTTGGTCATGCGTGACAAAGATGCTGGTGAAACCCAGGTCGTCGTGCAGGCGGCGCAACCACAGGCGCAGTTCTTTGCGAACCTGCGCATCCAGAGCGCCGAAGGGTTCATCCAATAGCAACACATCGGGCTCGGTCGCGAGCGCGCGGGCCAGGGCGATACGCTGGCGCTG
>DOIU01000118.1 GCA_003511825.1 Gammaproteobacteria bacterium
TCGCTCAACAGCAAGCGGCAGTTCTTCGAAATTGGCGATGTGATGGCTGCCTTAAAAGGCGTCCAACGCGGCCATTTATCATTATCTGTCGCCACCACTGCTAACTCGTTCGCCACCGCCCTCCTTGCAGCTTTTACGCAGCAATATCCCGAAGTGACGTTTTCTCTGGACATCACCAACCGCAAATCCTTGCTTGATCAGCTCGCCCATAACGAGACAGACCTCGTCATCATGGGGCAACCTCCGGCGGAGATGGCGCTGGTCTCAAAGGCGTTTATGGAAAACCCACTGGTCATCATCGCCTCCCCTGAGCATCCGCTGGCCAAGAGTCAAAGCACCATTCCCTGGAGTCGCTTACAGGACGAATCCTTCGTTGTTCGCGAACAAGTCTCCGGAACCCGTATCGCCATGGAACGCTATTTCAAGGCCAAGGACATTCGCCTGAAGATTGCCATGGAAACCACATCAAACTCCGCAATTAAGACCGCCGTTGCTGCGAATCTCGGGCTCGGCCTGGTGTCATTCCATACGCTGGAGCTCGAACTGGCGCTGAATCGCGTGCGCATTCTGGATGTTGAAGACTTTCCTATCATGCGTCACTGGCACGTGGTGCATACCCCCTCCAAACGACTCTCGCCTGTGGCCAAGGCGTTCTTAAAATTCCTCGCCAGTGATGAGGCAGCCCCCATGCTCAGTTTCAAAATCCCTGAATTTAGCGTGTAGTGCTCTGCAACGATCAGATGCCCTCACAGGATCATAATTAATTTCTATGTATTTTATATAAAATGCTTAATTTTAATTATGATTAAGTTGCGCCAGAATATCCCCAATAAAAAAATTCATCGCTGCGATTGAGAACAACAATCGCGGTGTCTGTCGGGGATACACGAAGCGGCCAATGGCTTTCTGGTTTCATTGTGCGAGCGTGGACTTCTGGCAAAGACAGCGCAATGAGGGCCTTTAGCCATGCCCAAGCATGAGAAAAAGTACGTCGGCCTCACCCACGAAATCCGAGGCGGTATGACGCCAATCGGTAAGGCGATTCGCGATGCTTGGGTGTTCGACCTAATTCCTGAAGAAGAGACCTGCGAGGGTTGGCACTACGACGCCATCAACGCCCTGATTCAGCAAGTCAATCAGGAGTGGGACAAACACGGCTGCCTGGTCAGCCAGCTACCCCCGCCCTTGCTCGCGCGACATCAGCGCATACACGACAACGCCATCCAACAAGCCATCAACGCGGGGTGGAGCGGTGAAGACGAAATCCGAGACGACGATTAACGACGACGATCAGCAATGAATACAGGAATGTTATGTCTAAATTCAGCATAGATACAGGACAATACAACGTCAGCACCGAACCCTACTACGAACCAGTAGGCAATGAAATCGCCCTGTATGAAGCAGCCTACCAAGTGCGGATGCCCATGATGCTGAAAGGCCCGACGGGCTGTGGCAAATCCCGATTTGTCGAGTACATGGCTTGGCGACTCCAGCGCCCCCTGGTCACGGTGGCATGCAATGAAGACATGACCGCCTCTGATCTGGTTGGACGCTTTCTGCTCGACAGAGACGGTACACAATGGCAAGACGGCCCCCTAGCGACTGCCGCACGCATCGGTGCCATCTGCTATCTCGACGAAATCGTTGAGGCACGCCAAGACACGACCGTCGCCATACATCCTCTGACCGATCACAGACGCACCCTGCCACTCGACAAGAAGGGTGAATTGATTGAGGCACATCCTGATTTTCAATTGGTCATTTCCTACAACCCTGGTTACCAGAGCCTGATGAAGGACCTGAAACAGTCGACCAAGCAACGCTTCGGCGCATTAGACTTTGGCTACCCCACCGAAGAAAAGGAAGTGACCATCGTGGCCCACGAATCCGGCGTCGATACCACGACAGCCACGAAGTTGGTTCACATTGCACAACGCGCCAGAAACCTGAAAGGGCATGGACTTGACGAGGGTATATCCACTCGCCTACTCGTTTATGCGGGCCAGCTCATCAGCAAAGGCATCACACCCGAAGCGGCTTGCATCATGACCATGGTCACCCCCTTAACGGATGACCCCGATATGCAGGATACCTTGAACGCCGCCGTGCAGACATTTTTCGGATAACGACTGTTCGCCTTGGTATGTCGATGGAAAACCAATAACACAGGACCGTGCTGACTGCTCGGCCACGAATGGCACCTCACTGAACCCTGGCAGTCATCACCGCCGTCGCTCTTCAGGAGAGCCTCCGAGTAGAGACTATGCAGGTTTTTAACGAAATACACTTGAGAAATATACGCGGGGATGTCTTTGGCGGCATTACCGCCGCCGTGGTAGCACTGCCGATGGCACTGGCCTTCGGCGTTGCCTCAGGTGCCGGGGCCGAGGCAGGTATCTACGGTGCTATTCTCGTCGGCTTGTTTGCCGCCTTATTCGGCGGTTCCTCAACGTTGATTTCTGAACCCACCGGACCAATGACCGTGGTATTCACCGCTGTATTGGCCACGCTCATCGCTTCTGACCCCGAAGATGGCAAGGCTATCGCCTTTACCGTTGTCATCATGGCAGGTTTGTTCCAGATTTTGTTTGGCTTACTCAAGCTCGGGAAGTATGTCACGCTGATGCCCTACTCCGTGATCTCGGGCTTCATGTCTGGCATCGGTGTTATCCTGATAATACTACAGCTCGGCCCCCTACTCGGTCATGCCGCTCCGGTCGGCGGCGTGCTGGGTACCCTATCGAGCCTGCCCGATCTGATCGGTCAAATACGCATGCCCGAACTGTTATTGGCGACCATGACTATCGCCATTTTGTTTTTCACACCCGCCAAGCTGAGGAAAATCGTACCCGCGCAATTGGTCGCCCTTGTCGTTGGCACGCTGGTGTCGGTATGGTTTTTAGACAACCTCGACTTGCGACGTATTGGGGAAATACCCACGGGTCTGCCGACGCTGCAGCTGCCAACATTCAGCGCTGAACAGTGGCGAATGATGCTGGTTGATGCCATTGCGTTGGGCATGCTGGGTTGTATCGACGCATTGCTCACCTCAGTGATCGCCGACAGCATGACCGGCAAGCGCCACAACTCTGACAAAGAACTGTTCGGTCAAGGGTTGGGCAATGTCATGTCAGGGTTATTCGGTGGCTTGCCCGGCGCCGGTGCCACTATGGGTACTGTGGTCAACATACAGGCGGGCGCGCGCACTGCGTTATCGAGCCTGGTCAGGGTGGCCATTCTTGTCGTAGTTGTATTATGGGCCGCCGATATCACGGCAACGATTCCACTGGCGGTGTTGGCGGGCATTGCACTGAAAGTCGGGCTCAATATCATTGACTGGCATTTTCTGAGACGCGCGCATCGCCTATCAGCCAAAGGCGCGATGATCACTTATGCGGTGATCGTTCTGACGGTGTTTGTCGATTTGATCGTGGCCGTCGGTATCGGCCTGTTTGTCGCCAACATCATGACGGTAACCAAGCTATCGCGGTTACAGGCAGACGATGTCAATGCCGTGAACAATCCGAACGATGGCGCCATCGCGCTCTCGCAAGAGGAAAAAGCACTGCTGGAGTCAGGCCAGGCACAGGTGTTACTCATGCATTTACGCGGGGCGATGATCTTCGGCTCTTCGCGCCTTATTCTGCAAAAGAGTGCTGATGCGGGTGACTTTCAGTCATTGATACTTGATCTCAAAGACGTTACCCATCTCGGTGTTTCCGCATCACTGGCGTTGGAAGAAGTGATCACGACAATGAAAAAATCCGGGAAATCGGTGTTTCTCGCCGGCTTAGGTGGGCAACCGCTGGAGCGGCTCAGGAAGTTCGGCATGCTAGACAAGATGTCAGAGGAACACATTGTCTCGGAAAGACAACAGGCCTTAAAACGCGCCGTGTCTGTCGTCCATCAAGGTGCCCCTGCCATCGGCGGCAGACCAGCAACATCCGTCTAATAAATCGGCTGTAGTCATTTTGTAGTCATTCTACAGCAAGCAGCTATAACGCCGTCCCTGAGCCAACACAGTCCTGCTGAATGTTACCTAATCACCGTTCTCCTTGCTAACAAGCACAATTTCATACAAAACATCAGCGATAAATTTGGCAATGCCAACAATCATTCACTGCTTACCTGCGGCAAACTCGCGTC
Organism: Gammaproteobacteria bacterium; assembly: GCA_003511825.1. Classification (GTDB taxonomy): domain Bacteria; phylum Pseudomonadota; class Gammaproteobacteria; order Granulosicoccales; family Granulosicoccaceae; genus UBA7957. Next base: position 4,150 of record DOIU01000118.1, read on the forward strand.
ACTAACAGCGCAGAGTGCTCGGTGTGAAATCACGCGCAAGCCTGTAAAGTCGCTGCGAATGAGCCCTGTGGAAAAACCAAAAACGTCTCCCTCATAAACATCTGTTCAGGCAAGAAAATGCTGTGCGTCTGGACGCGATTGCGCGCAATAATAAACACGACGCATGTCCTGAACAAACACACCTGTGTGCTGCAAATGCCCGTTTACGCAATCGCTCGTCGCTCACAATTTCCAAATCAATACCGCTCTGCTAAAGACTCATTTTGACGCGCTGCGTCACTTGGCGATAAATTCTCGTACTGATATGATTTAATTTTTCAATGACACAGGAGACACTATGAGCGGCGGCCTTGAACAGATATTTTCCCGCAATCGAGTCTGGTCGGAGGACGTGCGACAGCGAGACCCCGAGTACTTTTCGCGCCTATCGCAACAACAAACACCCGAGTATCTCTGGATTGGTTGCTCGGATAGCCGTGTGCCCGCGAACCAGATTATTGACCTGCCACCGGGGGAAGTTTTTGTCCATCGCAACATCGCCAACATGGTGGTCCACACCGATCTCAATTGCCTCTCTGTACTGCACTACGCCGTGCATGTGCTCAGAGTCCAACACGTCATTGTCTGCGGCCATTACGGCTGTGGTGGTATTGCCGCCGCGATGGATAACCAACAACACGGCCTGATCGACAACTGGTTGCGCCATATACAGGACGTGATCCGATTACACCGTGATGAGTTGGATGCGCTGGATTCCCCCACAGATCGCGTTGATCGTCTGTGCGAGCTGAACGTCACCGAGCAAGTGCGCAACCTGTGCCAATCTTCCGTCATGCGTCGCGCGTGGGAGGCCGGCATCCAGGTCGCCGTTCATGGCGTCATTTATCGACTTGAGGACGGCTTGCTGCAAGACCTGGGGGTCTCACGCAACGGTATTGAAGAGCTGGACGCTTAAGTCGCTTTAGGGCGGAGCGTCCGCCGCAACGAGAATAGACTGTCGCTGTCACTTGGCCGAAACAGCCAAGCCTCTGCAAACACCATGAATCACCCGCAGAACTTTGCGGGTGGCAAACCTCTTTCCAGACCACACGCCTTGTATTCAAGGTCTCTCACGGCAATCGACTCGTCAAGAAAAAGACCGTATAGTGGCTCGTAACCTCAATAAGGTCTACAATCTAGGTGTACCCAAAAAAGCGACTCTATTAATGCGTGTTATTGCGTTGATCGGTAACAAAGGCGGGGCTGGGAAAACAACGTTAGCCATTAATATGGCAACTGTGCTTAACCAGGAAGCCCCCACCTTATTGCTCGACGCAGACCCTCAGGGTTCAGCCCTGCATTGGTCTGCAATGCTTGAAGGTGAAAACATTCCCGAGGTCATCGACGCCACTGATAATACAACTACCGTCATCAATACTCACAAAGACCGCGCAAGCCATGTGTTGGTGGATTGCCCACCGCAACTCCATGCGCCGCAAACTCGGGAGGCGCTGCAACATGTCGATTTAGCGCTGATTCCGGTATTACCTTCTCCCCTAGATCTTTGGGCCTCTGTGGCCGTGGGGGACACGATTGCCGACATAAAAAAAGAAAATCCAGGCTTACAAGCACTGCTCGTGATTAACCAACTTGAGCCCCGCACCCGCCTATCTCGGATGGTACAGAGTGCTATTCAGGAATTGGATATACCGGTTGCCACCACCACACTGCATCGCCGGATGGTCTATCGGTCCAGTGTGCTGGAGGGAAAAAGCGTGGCCCAAATGGGCAGCATCGGCGCAGCAGCCGCCGATGAAATCGATCGTCTACTTGCAGAGGTAAGCGCCTTATGAACACCCTCGACAAATCCAGCCAACAGTTAATCAACTCTATTCGAAAAACCAAGGCAGGCCCCGACACCGCAGCTGTCGTCGCCGCCACTCGGCAAGCCAGCAAGACGACAGCATCGCCCCGCAAAAAGACACGTACTCTGCGCAGCGCGTCATCCACCCAACCCAAGACAGGTACTTCACAAGCACACCTGATTGGCGCCAATCCTTATCCTGACGGGAGCCAGGTCTGGCCTGACTAGGCGCCTGCCCTTTACCAAGAGAACGGTAGTTATCGCGTCATACTCAAGTACAGTGCGGGCAGTTTCTCCGGTAAGCGCCGGACATTGTCCAGCACCAGATAGTTTTTCGCGCCAAAGATGTTTGACACATACTGATCAGCGTAAGGATCGAGACTAAGACAAAAGGTGCTAATACCGTGACGCGCGAGCTCTTCCACCGCCTTTTTGGTATCAAATCTCAGGTACTGCGGATCGCGCACATCGTTGTCCGCCGGCTCGCCATCAGTCAGCAGTAAAACCATTTTCTTCTGGCTGTCGCGTTGGTGAAGCAGCGTGCCCGCATGGCGCAATGCCGCACCCATGCGTGTTGACAACTGACCCGTCATGCCGGCGAGTCGCGCCTTGGTCATGTCTGTATAGGGCGCATCAAAGTCCTTGATGCGATAGTACTCGACGTCGTGGCGGCCATTGGAATCGAAGCCGTGGATGGCAAACGGGTCGCCAACCTTGCTCAAGGCTTCCGCGAGCAAAGCAGCAGCTTCTCGTGCCAAATCCAGCACGGTCACTTCATCCTCGGCGCCCCTGACCAAATCATTGGTAGACTCCGATAAGTCAATCAACAACACCACAGACAGGTCGCGAACCTGCAAATGCGTGCGAATATTGATTCGATGATCAGGCTGCGCACCGATACGAATATCCACCATCGCATCGATGGCCGCATTGATATCGATCGTATCCCCTTCTTCCATCTTACGCTGGCGGACAACCCCTTGCGGCTGCACGGCTTCGATCAGGTGCTTCAGGCGCTGGACAATCGGTTTGTTGCGATCAATGGCGGCATCAATCACATCAACCTCACCCAGTCTGGGTCGCTTTTCCAACACGGTCACCCAGTTAGGACGCTCCAACTGCGTTTGGTAATCCCACTCCGGATAATGCACCGGCGAAGCCACAGGGGGTTTACCCTCGCGCTCATTAATGGTTGTGCCGTCATCATCATACAGCTCCGTCCCCAACACCCAGATCTCTTGCGCATCGTCGCCGGCAAACTCCACATCCAGGCCATTGATCATCTCCATCACGCTAACGTACTTGCGTTCCTGATTGACTTGACCAGGAAGCAGAACACCCTCGCTATGGTCTGTCTGTTCTTCCCATAGGTAGCGGTTGTCATCCCGATAGACATTACCAGGATTGTATTGTGAAGGGTGATATTCAATACCCAGCGCCATCGCACGGTCGGCAAGCACTAAGCCGATATCGATCGCCATCTGCGGATCTTCCAAGCGCTCTCGGTGGCGCGCAAACTCTTCACACGCCGCCTCAATCAAGGGGTGGCCATCCCCAGACCGACAGTCATCGTCCAATAAGGCGCGCGCCATGCGATCACAGACTGCAGAAAAATCATCCCGCGTGACGTCCTCCGGCAACAGACTGAGCCACAGCGGCTGCAAGCCTGGGAACTCGCGCACTGACAGTGCCTCAACGCGCGCATCTTCCACCAAGCCGATCAGCACTTTTTGCAACGACGAATACTGCTTGCCTTGCGGCAGGTAACGCGAATAGACAATGTGGGCGGCGGCATGGGCAGCTGCGGCTCGAAACACTTCTGCCCCCGAAACGGCATGCTCATCGCCCAGGCCATCAATACCTTTGTCGTCATCAAACGCGTCGGGCAGATGGACAAAATAGTGCTCAATATAGGGTCGATAACCCTCACGGCTTTCAAAGTCCCCCGATGTCGGGCGCAAGAAAAAATCCCGTCCCCACAGCGCTCTCAAATACATAATGAGACGACGTTGTGAATCGATGAACAGCACACCTCGCTGTTCTTTTTTCATGATGGCGTGCGACTCTTCGCTCTCCAAGCCGAAGTAAGCCGTTTGGGCCGCAAAGTCATTCCGATAGGCCGACACGCCCCACATCGCCCAGCGCCGCAAGCCACCTAGGGTGAGATAACTCAGCAAGATGTCGAGCTGCTCCAGCATCGGTCGCAGCGCGCGCGGTGCCTGAGCGAGCAAATTGTTCAGCAAGGCAATATAGCCGCGAAACAGCTCCAACTCTCCCATCCGAGTGGCCGCTGTGGGTGCCGTCGAAAACAGCAATACCAGCACAGATGCACTGGTACGGGAGTACATTTTGATCGCGGCGGACAACAGCTCCGAAACCGCTTGCTCGCCGATTTCTCGGGCAACTTGCGGAGCACTCTCAATAAACGAAACGACCAGGTCTGTCCCCCGACCGAGAGACTTCAGACCGGCAGCGCCTTTCAGGTAGGTGTCGAGTCCGCGCGGGGTAAACACACGGGCAGCGTCTTGCCAATTCGCTGCGAGCACGTCATTGGCGTCATCACCCAATTCATCAAGAATATCCTGGTAGTCAGACAATTGAATCGCCATGGCGGTTACCTTGTGCGCGCTTGCTGCATCGTTCCCTCAACAAGGTGCCCAGCAACAAACCATAAACAGTAAAACGTCTCAGTCCGGCCAAATACGCTCTGGATGCAGCGGAAATCCAGGGGTGTTTAAGCTGATGACCTGCTCCCTCCTAGAGGATGCGCCAGAACGAGCACTCGATGAAGAACGGCCGCGTCGCGGCGCTTTTGCTGCGCGTTCCCCTGATTCGGCAGCCGGCGGTGTGGGTTTAGCCGGAGTCTTTCGCGTTGACGAACGCGGTGATGCCATCATTTTTCCGGAATCACCCGGCTTGGCTTTTTTGTCGTCAACCACGATTATTCACCTTCATCGACCAAGCGATCAGATATCAAGGTATCGGTTTGCGCCGCAAACCCATACTCTTTTGATCCGAGTGTCTTGGCATCCGCTTCTATACCCACATTGACTTGCGTTCGGTTGAAATTAAGATTGGGGTAATAACCCTCTCGCTCGGACAGGTCTGCGAGCGCATCGAGAAAACGCCGCGTCTGTGAATAGGACTCAAACGAAAACTGTCGTGCCAATCCGGTCGCATTTCTCTCAAGACGCCATGACTCATGAATCGTGGGAAGTTGCATCGTATTCCTCCGCCATTCGCACAAGATTCCCCCTCCCCTGCCAAAGGTCAGGCTGAGGGGGCCATCGTGTTCCAACCCAACTATTTGCCATCTGCCGTGGGCAGAATACTCTCAACTTCTGAGTGGACGCGAGCAATAATGTGCGCGGCGACAATACCGTCACCTACGCGTTCACAGGCGTCAGCGCCTGCGCGTACGGCCGCATTGACCGCACCAGTCTCGCCACGAACCAAGACAGTGACATAGCCACCACCGACGAACTGGCGACCGACCAGTTTGACTTCAGCGGCTTTCGTCATCGCGTCAGCCGCTTCAATTGCAGGAACCAACCCGCGTGTTTCAATCATACCTAATGCAATACCTGTTACGTCTGCCATCTTTCTCTCCTCAATGAATTACTTAGTGTTCTATCAACCAACGGCTGCCTGGCTGGCGGGTTCACCGGCTTTTGGCAGAATACTCTCTACTTCTGCGTGGACGCGCGCGATGATGTGCGCGGCAACGATGCCATCGCCCACGCGCTCGCAGGCATCGGCACCCGCACGCACAGCGGCGTTAACCGCTCCTGTTTCCCCTCGGACCAAGACGGTGACGTAGCCACCGCCGACAAACTGGCGACCTACCAGCCGCACCTCCGCCGCTTTGGTCATGGCATCGGCCGCCTCAATGGCGGGCACCAGACCACGCGTTTCAATCATGCCAAGGGCAATGCCCGTCACTTCAGCCATTTTGCAAGCTCCTTACTGTTTCAATTGCCCCGATCGTCGGGGTCCCAAAAATCAATAATCCCAGCGATGGTCAGATCAGTAATCACCTCTGCATCGCCGGCTGCATAGCGCGCGGCGGAACCACTCGCTGTGAATACCCATTTGCCAATCGGTGCGCCGACCGGATCACACGCTACGTTAAGCTTCCCCTTTCCGTCTGACAGCACACGCAGCGACATTTTTTTCAAGCCTGGCACTCGCCTTGTGGTCACCAGTTCGTCTTCAACGCGCATAATCTCCATGATTAGCGCGCCTGGTCTTCCGCTGACCAGCGATCAATAATCCCAACGATCGTGAGATCAGACGGAAATGACTTACTGCCCGCCGCCTCTCGCGCGGCAGAAGATCCGACACAGATCACCCAGTCACCCGGAACACAGCCGACCGCATCGATGGCCACCATCGGTGTGCCCCCCTGTTTCTCAGCGACCACCAGCAACGGACGGTGCCCCAACTCGGCAATACGATTCGTGGACACCAGGGTTTTCTCGACCTGCATGATTTTCATAACCCGTCCTCCACCGTTTCAATGGCGCTGCCCGTTGGTCGATCCTGGACCGACAAGTGGCAGTACAGAAACCCTTGCTGCTTCAAGTCGGCATAACGCGCCTCAATCGCATCGCGGACCCGTAACGCTTTTTGCACGGCCCGTTCGCGTGCACCGGGCACGCGCGCATCGTAGCGGTAGTGAATGGCGACCGGCACCGGCAAGCCGCGGCTGACATTGAGTCCGTTGAATATTTTGATGCCCACGTCCATATCCGCCACGCCCTCTTCCAAGGTATGCAAGTGCGCGTAGTAGGCAACATTGCGCATCTGCACTTCTTCAAAACCATCGCCCACACTGATGTAACGCTCGGCATGCCCGATATCCGGGTAACGGCCACCGTACAGATCAGAGACGTATTCAATCTGCGACAGGTTATTGATCAGCAGGTTGGCAATAAGGCGACGCATGCCCTCATGAGGAGGCCCTTCTCCAGCGCCCCAGCCTTGCATATCACTGGCACCCTGAATCGCATCATAGACCGCCAGTCGCGCAGCGTCTGAGTCTAGGCTGAGCGAGTAGCGATACAACTCGGCATTGCTGACGTATCGATGCGCAGACAGTCCGCCTTTGGCATCGGGGACGTGCACGCGAATAGCATCGGTATCTGTATCCACGCCAATCAGCAAGATGTCCGTGGAGGCACCACAACAGAACGCATTTTCAATCGCCTGACGGAATTGCTCGAGCCGCTCAAGTGCAGCATCGATCGCCTGGCGTTCATTACTGCCATGCGCTGCGCAGCCCTGATGCCCTGGATCACTGGAACTGGTGTGGTAAACCGCAACTTTGAGATAGCGTGTCCCCGCATCGGGCGTGCTCGGCACACCTTCGCGATACCGTCGCAACTCCGTTTCACTCCAGTGCCGCACATCGGTTTCCACGTCAAACAAGGCACCGGCATAGGCTTTGCGACGTGTAAAAGATGACAAGGGCAAGCGCAAGATATAGCGAGACAACCCCTTTAGCCGCCCGTCTGCACAAGGGCTGACATCAACAGCATGGAAACCACAATCGAGGAAAAAGTTGCGGCTGTCTTGGATGGTTTCCTGCTGATTGTTCAAATCCTCAACAAATCGCGCCGCCGATGCCTTGATCGCGGAAAACGCGCAGGACGCATAGAGTGCGCGCATATCCGGGCCCTTGACCCACGCATCACTCAGCAATTTGTCCGGTACGGCAAAGCCCAACTCTGCATTGACCAGATTCTGGACCTGCGAAGCATAGTCCGCTGAATACGCCATCGCCGCCACTCGTCGAAGGGTTGGCTCAATGGTATCGAAGAGGCCTTTCACGGTTTGCTCGCATTGCGCAAGCCTGGTGTTGGCTTGTACATCCGTCAAGACATGTCTGCACGCGCGCCCCGGCAAGGACTCACAGACTGGATTGGCCGCCACTGGCTCTGAGGTGTGCGCTATCGCAGTCGCACGCGTCGCCAAGGCCAATCCGACCGGTGCTGACGCTGGGCGGGTACGCCGGTTCTGGCGAGCCCGTATAGTGTATGCGTTGCGCGTATTCATGACGTATCACGCCTGCCTGCGGCCTCAGCCGCGGGCACCTCCCGACACCGTGACCAACACGCCTTCGTCACAGTTACCGCTGCTGCCGGTCACCATAATGGCCGGCACTTGCGGACGCTCAATCTGCTTGTTCACATGGGCATTGACAACATCCCCGCGGGGCTCGCCACGCAAGGTTGGATTGCGACCTTGCGCCCATCGTCCTTCTGTACCTGTGATTTGCCGACTGCGGCCCCAGTTGTCACCGGTGATGGTGAAGCCGTCTTCACGACCATCGCCCGTGATGCGCTGCTGTGACTCAACGACATTAGCTGGCGCTGCTTGCGGTTGGGACGAACGTTCACCGGGTGCATTCGGACCCTCTTGGTCATAGCGAAATTCCGGTGTACCCGACACCAGTTGTGGCGCCATATTGTTCGGGCCAGTCACTCGCTCTCCGCCATAGGCCGTGCCTGTCACAGACTGCTGTTGTGCAGCTCGGGCTGGCGAGACAATGCTGAAGGTTTGCGGTGCCGGCATGGGTGCTTGAGCTGGAGCAGCCGTGACGTGTGTCACTGCGGTGGGCGTCGCAACGTCCGGACCATCTGCATCCTGCCCCATCAACCCAGCAGCCTCTGCCATCTTGCGAGCAGCGCAACTGTCACAGCAGGCGCCATGGTTTTCAGGAACCGCCGCGCCGGCATAGGGCGTGCCGCTGACGGGATGGTCAGCGCCGTGTTCGTTACCGGTGACACCTGATACGTGATTAACCAGGGTACCGGATACGTGCTGCCCTTGCGGCGTATGTTCGACGCCAACTTTAGCTGCACGCGCTTGTGGGATGCTATCGCAGTGCTCGGCAAACTGTTCTTTGCCGTAGTACTCCGTACCGGTGACGGGCAAGCATCCCCCGCGCTCGTCACCGCTCAGCTTTGGGCCATGGTCAACCCGGTTGCCCGTCAGTGTGTTGCCAGACAAGGTCTGTAGGGCGTGTGCCTTGGGTGCAACCCCACCGCACAGTGTGCTTTCTCCGTACTGAGACCCGGTTACCCGATTGCAGGCACCCGGCTCGTTACCGGTGACCTTTTCGGTGCGGTCGACCAAGTTACCCGTAATACGCTGACCTTCTCGCGAGCGGTCCACACCCACTTTCGCCGGTGATGGTGTCGGCTCAGTCTGGCAAACCGAAGCAAACTGCTCATTGGACAGATACTCCGTGCCAGTCACAGGCCGACAACTGCCCTGCTCATCACCGGTCACTTTCGCGGAGCGACCGACTTCTGTGCCGGTCACAGGACGGCCGGCGATGGTGTGTGTTAAGGCAACTTTGCTGGGGCCATTGATCGTGAGTTTTGCCGCGCCGGTGTCTGCATACTGTGACCCCGTGATTGCCAAACCCGATCCGGCTTCGTTGCCTGTCGTATTATTAGCGCGCGCTTCGTCGGCGCCCGTGACCGCGATCTGTTTGCGCTCAGTGGCGCTAACGTTCACCTTAGCCGGACGCACACTGAAGCTGCCTGTTCCGCAAAAGCCCTGGAGTTGTTCAGTGCCGACGTATTCAGAGCCCGTCACATCAACGCAGCTGCCCGGCTCATCACCCGTAACGCCGTCTGACCGACTGACCTCCGTGCCGGTCACACGCATGCCACGGGTCGTTTCGCTAACGCCGACCTTAGGCACGGTCCCTTCGGGCTTGGTGCCGCAATACGTGGCGAATTGCTCTGAGCCGATGTATTCCGTACCGGTGACGACCCGACATGTGCCAGGCTCATTTCCGGTCACGCGGGTTGAACGCTCAACCTGAGTACCCGTGATGGCGCTGCCCGCCAGTGTTGTCCCCATTTCCACCTTGGGAGGCGCAACTTTGGGCCTGACACGACCACTCGGACGCGATACGGGTTCATCGCCGCGACCGTTGGACGCCATGTCGGCACGGCGCCGGCGCGCGAGGTCTCGACCGCTGTGCGATCCTTTGGACCAGGCGGCGGCCGATGAATACTTGCTGCGACGTCGCTTGCCGTCGCCATTGCCCTTGCCAGGCACCGCCGCCTTACCCTTATTTGACAATGCCTGGCGCCGGTTGCGGCATAACTGGCGAACACTGTTCGCGTCCGGTCCCACCGCTGAGGGATTGGCTTCAACCAAGTCGCACAACTGATCCATGTGTTGCTCAGACGCG